>CAVGTH010000110.1:0-5713 GCA_963632045.1 Roseburia faecis
GCAAGGAGGTGCAGCAGGCGCTCCTTAGCGGAGACGGCACCAGCATCCGATATTCCAGCACCCTGACGGAAAAGTCGGACTATTATGCAAAGCGGCTCGAAAACGGAAATATCCTTCGGGTTTCGACAAGGCAATATACCATCGTAACGGTGCTGCTCAGTCTGATTCATCCTTTGCTGGTGGTGCTGATTCTGGCACTTCTTCTCTCCTTTCTGCTATCGTCCAAAGTCGCAAAAAGCTTTATCCGGCCGATCAACAATCTGGATCTTGACCATCCGGAAAACAACGATGTCTACCAGGAGCTCTCTCCGCTGCTCCGTAAGATTGCGGTGCAGAAAAAAACCATTACAAAGCAGTTAGAGGACGCCGGTCAAAAGCAAAAGGAATTTCATCTGCTTACCGAAAACATGCACGAGGGATTTTTGGTCATCGATCATGAGCGCGCTCTCTTATCCTACAACTCCGCGGCATTACGGCTTTTAGGCGCGGACGGCGTGCAGCACACCAATGTTCTCACCTTAAACCGCACCCCGGAATTTCGCGAGGTGGTCGATAGCGTATTAAACGGGAAACGGATGGAATGCTCGATGCAGCGCGGTGATCTGACCTATCAGCTGATCGGAAACCCCGTCACGGAAGATCAAAAGGTGATCGGCGGCATCATTATCATCTTTGACATCACCGAAAGCGCAAAGCGTGAGACGCTGCGCCGTGAATTTACCGCGAATGTTTCCCATGAACTGAAAACGCCGCTGACCTCGATTTCCGGGTTTGCCGAACTGATGAAACGCGGCGACACACCGCCCGATCTGGTGGTTGATTTTTCGAACTCGATCTATGATGAATCCCAGCGGCTGATTCATTTAGTCAGCGACATCATCAAGATATCGCAGCTGGACGAAAACTGTATCGAATATACCAATGAGGATATCGACTTATACCTGCTCTCCGATGAGGTGTTAAAACGGCTCAAAGGCGAGGCCGAAAAAAAGCAGGTTACCCTCTCCCTTTGCGGCGAATCCGCTACGGTACACGGCGCCGCCAAGATTTTGGATGAGATGATCTATAACCTGTGCGATAACGCGCTGAAATACAACCGTCCCGGCGGCAGCGTTACGGTACAGGTCAATCATACGGACAGTCACGCGGTGCTGTCTGTGACAGATACCGGGATCGGGATTCCGGCCGCCGAACAGAGCCGCGTGTTTGAACGCTTCTACCGCGTGGACAAGGCACGCTCCAAATCGATTGGCGGAACCGGGCTTGGCCTGTCGATCGTCAAGCACGGCGCGATTTATCATAACGCCGAAATCAAATTAAAAAGCACCCTGGGACAGGGAACCTGCATTACAATCTCCTTCCCCAAAGCAAAAGAAACGGACGCCTAACGGCGTCCGTTTCTTTCTCTTTTATTTTGCGTAAACGCGTTCGATCCGCGCCATGGCCTCTTTGGTTGCCTCCGGGGTTCCGAATGAGGTCAGACGGAAGAATCCGTCACCGCTCTTGCCAAAGCCCTCGCCCGGCGTACCGACCACGTTGGCTCTCTCCAGCAGATCCTCAAAAAACGTCCAGGAATCCATCCCGTTCGGGCATTTCAGCCAGATATACGGCGAATTTTTGCCGCCAATATGCCAGATATTAAGCCGTTTTAAACAGTCGCTGATTACCTTTGCGTTCTCCTGATATACCTTCAGATTTTCTCTGCACTGCCGCATTCCCTCCGGGGTAAACACGGCCGCTGCACCGCGCTGCACAATGTACGGCACACCGTTAAACTTGGTTGTCTGCCGGCGCAGCCAAAAATGATTCAGCACCGCGTCCTCTCTTACAAGATCCAGCGGTACAACCGTATAGCCGCAGCGCGTCCCGGTAAATCCTGCCGTCTTGGACAGAGAGCAAAACTCGATCGCACAGGTTCTCGCGCCCTCGATCTCAAAAATGCTGCGCGGACACTCCGGATCGGTGATAAACGCCTCATATGCGGCATCGTAGAGCAGCACCGCGCCGCAGCGATTTGCATAATCCACCCAATCCTTTAACTGGCTGCGGTGATATGCCGCGCCGGTGGGGTTATTGGGGGAACAGAGGTATATAATATCGGTATCAAATGCCGGCGGCATAGGGAGAAATCCGTTCTCCTGATTTGCCTCCAGATAGGTGATTTCCCGTCCGGCCATCACGTTGGTGTCCACATATACCGGATAAACCGGGGACGGTATCAGCACGCGGTTCTCCTTGCCGAACAGATCCAGGATATTGCCAAGATCACTCTTGGCGCCGTCGCTGATAAATATTTCCTCCATCGAAAGGGTCACGTTTGCCTCTGTCTTATAATAGTCCGCAATCCTCTCACGCAGAAAGTCATAGCCCTGCTCCGGTCCGTAGCCGCGGAAGGTTTCTGCCTTTCCCATCTCGGCCACCGCCTCTGTCATGGCGTCTACCACCGCCGGGCAAAGCGGACGGGTTACATCGCCGATACCCATGCGGATGACCTTTGCGTCCGGGTTCTCCTTCTGGAATTTTGAAACCTTTTGATTGATACGGGAAAACAGATAACTCTCCGCAAGCTGCTTATAGTTTCCGTTGATCTTCAATTTTGTCACCCCTCTAAATTTCTACTTCACCGCTAAATACCGTTTCCGCCTTTCCGGTCATAAATACCGTCTCGTCCGTATAACGGATTTTAAGATCGCCGCCCAAAAGCTTTACGGTAATCTCTTCGCCCTTTTCACAATAGCCGTTCTTTACCGCGGCCACCGCACTGGCACATGCGCCGGTACCGCACGCCATGGTCTCGCCGCTGCCGCGCTCCCACACGCGCATCTGCACGGTATGGTTGTCCAAAATGCGGACAAATTCCGTATTGACACGTTCCGGGAAGAGCGGATTAAACTCAAACGCCTTGCCCTCTTTGGCGATATCCATATTCTCTAAATCGTCACGGAACACCACGCAATGCGGATTGCCCATGGACACGCAGGTGATGCGTTCTGTCTTGCCGCCGATTTCTACCGCGCGGTCAACCACTTCTTCGCCGTCTAAGCATACGGGCACCTGATCCGGCAAAAATTCTGCCTTACCCATATCCACGGTCACTTCATAGACCTTATCGCCGCGCACCGCAAGATCCAGCGTCTTGATGCCGCTGAGCGTATCGACCTTTAACACCTTTTTCTTTACTCTGCCGCTGTCATACAGATATTTTCCGACGCAGCGAATCCCGTTGCCGCACATTTTACCCTCGCTGCCGTCTTGGTTAAAGATGCGCATCTTTGCGTCTGCCACATCGGACGGGCAAACCAGAATAATCCCGTCGCCGCCGATGCCAAAGTGATACTGCGAAAGCCGTACGCTGAGCGTTTCGGGGTTGTCCACCTTTTGGTCAAAGCAGTCAATGTAGATATAATCGTTGCCGCAGCCCTGCATCTTGGTAAACCGAAGCCGCATGGATTCGCGGTTCATATTCGCGATATCAACCAGTTCGATATTGCCCTGGTTATAACGGCTCTTCATACTGGAGGCCAGCGCCGCCGCCGTATCGAGCGAAGTCAGACACGGGATGCCGAGTTCAACCGCCTTACGGCGCAGCTTTACGCTGTCTCTTGCCGGCAGTCTGCCCTTTGCGGAAGTCGAGATAATAAACTGAATTTTTCCGCTCTCTAAAAGCGTCATGGTATTCTCGTCCGCCTCATGAATCTTATTGGCGCGGGTAACCTTAAGCCCCGCTTTTTCCAATACGCCGGCCGTACCCTCGGTGGCGTAGATAGAAAGGCCGATATCCGCATATCCGCGCACCACATCGACGATCTCGCCCTTATCCGAATCCCGTACTGTAACCAGTACGCCGCCTTCCTTTTTCATATGATAACCGGCCGCGGTCAGACCTTTATAAACGGCCTCCTCCATGGTTCTGGCAATACCCAAAACCTCACCGGTAGACTTCATCTCAGGCCCCAGCTGCGTGTCCAGATCGCTCAGCTTTTCAAAGGAGAAGATCGGCACCTTTACGGCATAATACGGCGAATTCTGATAAAGTCCCGTGCCGTAGCCCATATCCTTCAGCTTTTCGCCAAGCATGATCTTGGTCGCAAGATCCACCATCGGCACGCCGGTCACCTTGCTGATATAAGGCACCGTACGTGACGAGCGCGGATTGACCTCGATCACATAAATCTTATTATGATGAATCACATACTGAATGTTAATCAGGCCTTTGGTGTGCAGCGAAAGCGCCAGACGGGTCGAATAATCGATCAGCTGCTCGGTCTGCTTTGCGCTGACATTCCACGCCGGATAAACGGCGATCGAGTCGCCGGAATGCACGCCGGCACGCTCAATATGCTCCATAATACCGGGGATTAAAACGCTCTCGCCGTCACAAATCGCATCAACTTCCAGTTCGATTCCCATCAGGTATTTGTCAATCAAAACGGCGTTATCCTTCTCATGTGCGAGGATAATCTTCATATATTCGCGGATATCGGCGTCCGAAAAAGCAATAATCATATTCTGACCGCCAAGAACATAACTCGGGCGCATCAGAACCGGGTAGCCGAGACGGTTTGCACTGTGCAGCGCCTCTTCCTCGGTGAACACCGTCTCACCGGCAGGACGGCCGATGCCAAGCTCCTCCAAAAGCGCGTCAAAACGGCCGCGATCCTCTGCCGCGTCGATACTGTCCGCCGGGGTTCCCATAATCGGAATGTTGTTCTCCACCAGGCACTTTGTCAGTTTAATTGCGGTCTGACCGCCAAAGGCAACCACCGCGCCAACCGGCTTTTCGACGTTTGCGATATGCAGCACGTCCTCCGGCGTCAAAGGCTCGAAGTAAAGCCGATCCGCCGTATTAAAGTCGGTCGAAACCGTCTCCGGGTTGTTATTGACAATGACAACCTCATAACCGGCATTTTGCAGCGCCCACACGCAGTGCACCGAGGCATAGTCAAACTCGATTCCCTGGCCGATCCGGATCGGGCCGCTGCCTAAAACCATCACCACCGGTTTTCCGCTGTGATGCTCTTCCAAAAACTCCGACGCCTCGTCCTCGGTATCGTAAGCACTGTAAAAATAGGGCGTTTCTGCCGCAAACTCCGCGCCGCAGGTATCCACCATCTTATAGACGGCAGGCAGCGGATTTTCTACCTTTTTCCCGGAAATCCGTTCAATCGTGCGATCCAAAAATCCGGCCTTTTTCAGTTCTAACAAAGACGCCGTTCCGGCTTTCATCTCCGATTCCAGCTTTGCAAGGCGCAGCAGCTTTTCGAGGAACCACATGTCAATCTTGGTTATATCATGAATGGTCTCTGCCTCCACGCCGCGCAGCAGCGCCTGATAGATTGCAAAGATACGCTCGTCGTCCTGGGCGCGTACCTTATCCATGATTGCCGCATCGGAAAGTTCGTCCATGGCGGTCATATGCATGCAGTCCATCGAGATTTCCGCACCGCGGATCGCCTTCATCAGCGCCTCTTCAAAGGACTGACCGATCGCCATCACCTCGCCGGTGGCTTTCATCTGTGTGCCAAGCTTTCTCTTGGCGTAGACAAATTTATCAAACGGCCATTTCGGGAACTTTACAACGACATAGTCAAGCGTCGGCTCAAAGCACGCCATGGTCTGACCGGTCACTTCGTTTTTAATTTCGTCTAAGGTATAGCCCACTGCGATTTTTGCCGCAACTCTCGCAATCGGATATCCTGTTGCTTTGGACGCC
>CAVGTH010000110.1:5817-6237 GCA_963632045.1 Roseburia faecis
CACGGGGGTTTACCTCGATCACGGCGTACTCAAAGCTATCGGGATTTAATGCAAACTGGCAGTTACAGCCGCCCTCAATCCCCATCGCCTCAATGATGTGGAGTGCGGCGGTTCTCAGTATCTGATATTCCTTATCCGCAAGGGTCACTGCCGGGGCGATGACAATCGAATCGCCGGTATGAATGCCGACCGGGTCAAAGTTTTCCATCGAGCAGACCGTGATAACGTTGGCATTCTTATCGCGCATCACCTCAAACTCAATTTCTTTCCAGCCGGCGATACATTTTTCTACCAAAATCTGTGTGATCGGCGAAAGGCGCAGCCCGGCCTCGCCGATTTCTTCCAGCATCGCGCGGTTTTCGGCAATACCGCCGCCGCTGCCGCCCAGGGTAAACGCCGGACGTACAATCACCGGATATC
>CAVGTH010000111.1:0-529 GCA_963632045.1 Roseburia faecis
CGTGCGGATTTTGTCGCGCCTGTCCGGCTTTGTGGTACAGGGCTTTTTGCTGCTCTCCGGCGTCAAACTGTTTTTAAAGACGGAGCTGCATTACGGAAGATTTTATCTCTCCAGACTGCTCTGTGTGGTGCTGCCCTACGTGTTTTGGGTGACGGTTTATTATTTGTATTTTTGTTACCGCGGCGTGATGGGATTTTCCTGGTATGACTTGGGACAGTACCTCCTTTGGGGCAATCTTTCGGCGCAGTTTTATTTTATCGTTGTTATTGTTCAGTTTTACATTCTGGCGCCTCTTTGGAGACTGATTTACCGGCGTGTCAGTCCGACGGTGCTTCTGCTGGTTACCTTGATGATCAGCGGAATCTGTTCCTCCGGACTGTCTGATATCGTAAAATGGCTGCTGCCCGGACGGGAAATCGCGCATCTTGATATATCGTTTTTGCGCTATCTGTTTTACTGGACGGCAGGCTGCGTGATCGGGATGCATTATCAGGAATTTCAGCGTGCGCTCCGGCAGCATTGGCTGGGG
>CAVGTH010000111.1:539-5391 GCA_963632045.1 Roseburia faecis
GGCTGGGGCTGACAGTGCTCTATCTTCTGACGGCATTTTTTAACGCCGGCATCGCGGCGCTGGCACCGGCAGATCTGCCGGTCTGGCTGATGGATCAAATTCATATGCTGTACTGCATCAGCGCGATCCTGTTCTTTTATATGCTGGCGCAGCTTTTGACCGACGGCGGAAGAATCAACCTAAAACCGCTGTCCATGCTGGATCGTGCAACCTATGACATCTATCTGGTGCACTGCCTGGTGATCTTTGTCGCCAATGAATGGATGTATCGGATGAAAATGACGGATCTGATGACGCGGTACGCGTACCGTGCGGTGATCGCATATGCCGGCAGCATTTTACTGTGCCTGATGTGGCAGGCAGTCAAACGGCGGACAGGCCGCCTGATGGCAAAATCATAATATTTGTTCACTGCGCTTTGCAGCGTTTCATATTTATCATAAGGAGTGAAGAATTTATGCTTACACTGGACAAGGTTTATCATGCTTCTTTTGTGTTAAAAGAGGTGCTTCGGCCCACTGCACTCATTAAGTCTCCCGGACTTTGCAGCGGAACCAATCTCTATCTCAAACCGGAAAATCTGCAGGTGACCGGCTCGTTTAAGGTGCGCGGTGCATACTATAAGATTTCTCAGCTGGCAGAAGAAGAAAAGGAAAAAGGCGTGATCGCCTGCTCTGCCGGAAACCATGCACAGGGTGTGGCGCTTGCGGCGGCAAGAAGCGGCATTAAGTCGCTGATTTGCATTCCGGACGGCGCACCGATTTCAAAGGTTGAGGCAACCAAGAGCTACGGCGCGGAGGTTTGTCTGGTAGAGGGCGCTTATGATGACGCCTACGAAAAGGCGGTCTCGCTGGTTGAAGAGACCGGGGCTACCTTTATCCATCCGTTTGATGATGAACAGGTGATTGCCGGTCAGGGCACCATCGGACTGGAAATTTTAGAGCAGCTGCCGGAGGTGGACGCGGTCATCGTGCCGGTCGGCGGCGGCGGCCTGATCAGCGGCGTGGCGTTCGCGCTGAAATCGTTAAAGCCGGAAATTAAGATTTACGGCGTGCAGTCGGTCGGGGCGCCCTCGATGCAAAAGGCAATCCACGATCAGAAAATTGAAACGCTGCCGACCGTAAAGACCATTGCGGACGGCATTGCCGTAAAACGACCCGGCGATCTCACCTATGAAATGGTACAAAAATATGTGGACGAAATCGTGACCGTGACCGATGATGAAGTTTCAACGGCGATCCTTGAACTGATTGAGCAGCAAAAGATGATCGCGGAGGGCGCCGGTGCCGTATCCGTTGCGGCAGCTATGTTCCATAAG
The DNA here is from genome assembly GCA_963632045.1 of Roseburia faecis. Classification (GTDB taxonomy): domain Bacteria; phylum Bacillota; class Clostridia; order Monoglobales; family Monoglobaceae; genus Ructibacterium. Next base: position 1,858 of record CAVGTH010000111.1, read on the forward strand.
GTTCCGATTGAGGGAAAGAACGTGGTTTGTCTGGTCTCCGGCGGTAATATTGACGTAACCATTTTATCCCGTGTGATTGACCGCGGCTTGCGCAAAGCAGGACGGCTGGCAGAATTGATGATCGAATTGGTGGACAAGCCCGGACAGCTGCTCGGTGTATCGCAGATTATTTCGCGGCTCGGCGGCAATGTGGTTTCGGTATTCCATTCCCGTGCGGACGTGGATTTGGACATCAACGCATGCGTGCTGCGAATCTCGATGGAAACCAGAAATCAGGAGCATTTGGATGAAATCATTGCAGAACTGACAAAACAGGGTTATCATATTATTAATGCAAAATAGACAGGAGGATAAAAAGATGAAAAAAATACACACAAACCATGCACCGGAGGCAATCGGCCCGTATTCGCAGGCGGTGATTGCCGGCGGAATGCTCTATACCTCCGGTCAGATTGCAATCAATCCGGCAACCGGCGAGGTAGAGGCTGCGGATATCCAGGGTCAGACCGAGCAGATTATGAAGAACCTGGGCGCAATTTTGGCCGAGGCAGGGAGCGATTTTAAAAAAGCGGTAAAGACGACCTGCTTTTTGGCGGATATGGGCGATTTTGCAGCATTTAACGACATTTACGGACAATATTTTACCGAAAAGCCGGCGCGCTCCTGCGTGGCGGTAAAGACGCTGCCGAAGGGCGTACTGGCAGAGGTGGAAGTGATTGCAGAGATTTAGACTGTGCAACAGCAAACTGCGCAAACAGGAGGGAGTCCTATGCCAAACGGGGAAAGACATGCCTTAAAACAGAGCCGGGATAAGATGGCGGCGGTCTGGTTTTTTGCCGCGCTGACGGCAATTTTGACCTATATGGTGATGCGCCATGTCAGGATGTACGGGGACGATTACTTTTATGCGACGTTTACCCAAAACGGATGGAGCGGTTACCTTTCGGCCAATCGGGATCACTATCTGCACTCCAACGGCCGTGCTATGGTACATGCCCTGGACGCGGTCGGTCTGATGCTGCCACCTGCGGTTTGGCAGGTTTTTAACGCGCTGCTGCTCGGAAGTATTGTTTTCTTTGGGGTGCGGTTAGCATGCTCCGACCGCCACGGCTGCGGATTTTTTGAGGGCTTTTGCGGTGCGGCGGTTCTTACGTCGGTTATCTTGTATATGAATATCCGTTTAACCAATCAAAGCGTGTACTGGCAGACAGGATCTTGGAATTACGTGTTTCCTTTTGTGCTTTTGCTGATTTGCTGGTGCCTTTTATCCCGGCGTCGTGTCGGCAAGGGAAACCCGGTTCTGCTTTCGCTGACGGCGTTGCTGTCGGCGGCAACCACAGAGCAAAACGCCATGATGACGATCGGTATTTTTGTTTTGTACCTTTTGGATCAAAAGCTGGTGCGGAAGGAAAAGGCGGATCGGGCGGTTTTGGCGGCGCTCATTTTTGCGGTGATCGGTGCCGCGACAGTTCTGGCGGCGCCGTCTCAATGGAGCCGTTATGCGGACGAGCAGCAAAAACTGACCGAGATGACAACGCCGCAGCTGATTCTGTTTAACGGAAAACGAATGCTCGGTGACCTTTTCGTCAGCGATTATATGCGCCCCTATCAGCTGATGTTTCTCGCATCGATTGTGATTTTTGCCGTTTCGGCGTCAAAAGGGATGCGAATCGGGTGGAACATCTTTTTCAAATTCTACGCGCTTTGCGGACTTTTTGTAATGGGGATCGCGCTTTGGGCGTCTTATTTGGACGCATCCAACCCGCGCCCTTATCTGCTTCCGGTCGGAATTATGGTATTTTATGAACTTGTGGGGGTAATTTTACTGTTTTGGTATTTGCTGCTCCGGCGTCCCGGCGGATATCTGGTTCCGCTGACGGCGGTTGTGCTTGCCGCAGGATCCCAGGGAATGATGCTGATCTCGCCGATGATTGGTCCCAGAACCGTGCTTTGTGCGGTTTTTCTGATCGGGATTGTTACAGCCTATATTGTGATGCGGTTTTTGCCGCTGGAAAAGGGAAAAAGCGAGACCAAGGTGTTGTTTGCAATGCTTTCTCTGGTGATGCTGGCGCATGCCTTTTGGGAATTTTTGCCAACGGTGCAGGGATATCGGGTCAATGCGCCGATTGACGATCAAAACCGCGCGCAGATTCAGACGTTTTTGGAAAGCGGCGGCGATACCCTGGTGCAGTACAAAATGAAAGACGACGCCTATGGATGGTCGTTTCCTTACATCAGCGCGTATCATCAAAACTGGTATAAGCGCTATTATAAGCTCCCCTTTGATTTGGAGATTAAGTGGGAGGAGACAAAATAATGAAGCGGTGGCTCCGGCCACCGCTTCAGACTGTCGAAAAAGTCGGTTTTCAGCAAGATATTGCTTTGAATTGACTGCCCTCCGCCCATAACTCCGCCGCCGCGCCCGTTTGGGCAATGTCGCAATATCTTGCAGAAAACATCGTGAAATCGGCGAAAAATTTCATTGCCGCGCCGCTCTGGTAGGCATGGCTAAGCAGGGGACGGCAATCAAAATGAAATTTTTTGCAAAATGGGTTTGTTGACACGCTCAGGCGGTGGCCGGAGCCACCGCTTTTTCTTCTATCCCCATAGGACTTTTCCCCAAGATCGGGAAAATGACAAAAGAGACCGATTTTATGCAAAATATACTGTGGAAAACCTTGTGGATTGTGTGTGCTGTAATGGAACTGTAACGGTTTTGCAATCAAATTGCGGTAAAAATTTCTGCCAAGATCCGGGTGACTTTTTGAAAGGACTGTGGTATACTAAAATCAAAATAAGCCGAAAATCAAGAAAAATGCAGCGGAGAAAGGAGGAACACGCATGGAAGAGAAAGCCTATCTTGCGATCGATTTAAAATCGTTTTATGCCTCGGTTGAGTGTATGGAACGAGGCCTGGATCCATTAGATGCGCATTTGGTTGTGGCGGATTCGAGCCGGACGGAAAAGACCATTTGCCTTGCGGTTTCTCCCTCTTTAAAGGCATATGGGATTTCCGGCCGCGCACGGTTGTTTGAGGTGGTGCAAAGGGTCAGGGCGGTCAATGAAAAGCGGCGGCATGCGGCAAAAGGACGAAAACTTATGGGTGAGTCTTATTCTGCCAAAGAACTGGCGGCGTCGCCCAATCTGGCGCTTCAATATTTGGTTGCGCCGCCGCGCATGGCGCATTATATGGAGTACAGCACCAGGATTTATCAGATTTATTTAAAATATGTGGCACCGGAGGATATGCATGTTTATTCGATTGACGAGGTATTCATGGATGTGACGCCCTATCTTGAAACCTATCAGATGACGGCGCGGCAGCTGGCATCGGTGATTTTACAGGATGTGTTAGACAGTACCGGCATCACGGCAACGGCCGGGATCGGCACCAATTTGTATCTTTGCAAGGTTGCCATGGATATTGTTGCCAAAAAGATACCGCCGGATCAAAACGGGGCGCGGATCGCCGAACTTGACGAGATGCGCTATCGGGAACTTTTGTGGACGCACCGGCCGCTGACGGATTTTTGG
>CAVGTH010000111.1:5401-6229 GCA_963632045.1 Roseburia faecis
GGCAGCGGTTATGCCAAAAAGCTGGAGGCAAACGGACTTTACACCATGGGCGATATCGCGCGGTGTTCGATCGGAAAACCCTATCAAACAAACAACGAGGATTTGCTCTACCGCTTATTTGGCGTAAATGCGGAACTTTTGATTGATCACGCCTGGGGGTGGGAGGCTTGTACGCTCGATGCCATCAAGGCGTACCGGCCGGAAAACTTTAGTATGAGCAACGGACAGGTGCTGTCTTGTCCCTATTGTTTTGAAAAGGCCAAACTGGTGCTGCGTGAGATGCTGGAGGCGGCCGCGCTGGAACTGGTGGATCATGGACAACTTACCGATCAGGTGGTTCTGACGGTCGGTTATGACGTTGAAAATTTTGGAAAACCATATGCAAAAGGATTAAAGACAGAGGAAATCAAGACGGATCGGTACGGAAGAAAGGTGCCCAATCCGGCGCACGGAACGGCGAATTTAAAGAAAAAGACGGCATCGGCGAAACAAATCACCGAGGCGGTGATTGCGCTGTATGACAAAATCGTAAATCCGTCGTTTTCGATTCGGCGGCTGAATATTTCGCTGAACCATTTAACGGACGAGCGCGACAGCACCAAAATCAGAGAACCGCAGCAGCTGAGCCTTTTTGTGGATTATGAGGCGGAGCGCGCCCGTGCGGAAGAAGAGCAAAAGCGGCTCCGCCGCGAAAAACAGATGCAAAAAGCGATGATTGCCATCAAAAAACAGTATGGCAAAAACGCGGTATTAAAGGGGCTGAACCTGCAAGAGGGCGCAACAGGAAGAAACCGCAACAATCAGATCGGAGGGCATAAGGCATGAATC
>CAVGTH010000112.1:0-3551 GCA_963632045.1 Roseburia faecis
CTGTATCGCCGACCTGTACCTTGGTGTTATCAAAAAGGCCGCTGATGTTGATTCTGGAATCGGGTGCGCCCTTACCGGGTCCTGCATACCATCCGCCATAACTTCCGTTTGTCTGACTCCACGCTCTGTTTAATTTAAACACTTTGGTAATGCTATCCTCGCCCGGAATCACCGGGGCAGAAGTGATTGCACTCTCATACTGAATCTCACAAATACCCGTACCCTGATGAATTCTCTGTGATCCATTTGCTGTATTAAATACCTCGTATTTTCCGCTACCGGCTTCTGCTTTCAGCCAACCGGTGTTATCCGACTTTTTACCGTCCCAATAACTGCAACCGCCGCCATCGCCATTTCTTGTTTCATAATCATCCATCGTAATCTGGGATAATTGCTCCCACTTTTTACCGTTTTGGAAAGTGTAGCTGCCGCCTGCGGTGGTGTATAACTCTACTTTGATTCCTCCGTAGTAGGTCTCAATAGCGCTTGGATAGTGGCACGCAAGGGTCGTTATTGTCCTGTCTTTCGCATCAATCCGCACACTATCGATGTTTGCGTTCTCCTCGGTGACGGTGTACTCCAGTTCAACATCATTCCATTGATCGAACGTAATATTCGTTGTCGTGCAAGGCTTGCCCTCTTCCGGTGCGGAGGCAGCATAATCCGTGCCGCTTAGCCATAAGCTGACCGTCTCCGTTTTCGGCGGCGTCGGGTATAAATCCGTGAGAGTGCTGTCCACGTCCTTTAGTTTCGCAGCCGTGTCGGTTCCGTCAAGAAAAGAATTCTTATTATTTTCCCAAGTCCAGTTGTCGGTACTGTTACGGGTGTATATTCCGGCGCTCGTCGGGAATACCTTTGCGGTAATGCGGATCTTATCGCCAACCTGGATACCTCCGTCAACATCCGCATAAATCCCCCCGAAACGAATACCGCCCGATGGATCAGACCACACCTGTCCCTTACTAAGGCCGTCACCGTTCCATGCGTGCTTTATCGCGAAAGCGCTATATTGGCCGTCCCCCAGCCACGCACTGTAAGCGTCGTCCCTCAAGCCGCCTTCTGCCGCTTTGGCGCTCCAATCGTCGTTGCGGGCACTGGTCGTAAGGCTGGCTGCATCATCGTGGTATGCACTTAACCCCGGATAAACACCGGCATCGCCCAGCAGCCTTTCCGCAGTGTACTTTCCGTCTGTGCTCGTTATTTTGTCCGAATCAGCAGTTTTAAACCTTCCGTGGGCGCCATAGTTCACCTCGTCAAAGTCGCTGGCCTTGATCTGGTTGATCGTTTCCCAATGGCCGCCGGTCGGTAACTCCTGGGCAGATACGATCCCCGGCGCAGAAATCACAGAACCGATCATACTTCCTGCTACCAGGCAGATACCCAGTCGCTTTAACAGACCGCGTACGGTTTTATTTTCTTTTTTCATTATCGAATCCTCCCTAACGAGTATTCAGGCTTTTCGCCTGTTTGCTCCGCGCTTTGGCGGTTTTCCCTTTTCGGCGGGGACTGCGGCGGCTGATCGAAAACCAAACCACGGCAGTCCCCCAAGGAAAGGGGTGCGATATCGTTAAAATGCTGCTTTCAAAGTAATTCCCGGCATGCGCGGCTGGAACTGGTTCATGCTCCATACATAAGTAATCACCTTATCCGCTGCGCTTGCGCCGTCAATGGCAAATTCGTACTTGCCGTCCGTGGTATAAGGAACCATGTCACAGCCGAGGAACCGGGTGCCGCGGTATGCTACCACAACCACCTGCACGTCCTCGCCCTCTGCCGGGGCATCGATGCCGCCGATATTAACCGAGCCGACAATCCGTCCAAGCTCCTGGGTGGGATCGTCCGTCAGCTTTTCGGCCTTGACACCTGCCACATAGAGGTATAACGGGAATGCCGTTACCTTGTCGCTGCCCATCTTATCACTGTTGATGCTGATACCGGTAACATCCTTATTATCCGCGGTCACTTCATAGGTGAGCGTGATCTCTTTCCACTCGCCCTGTTTCATATCGTCATAGCTTGCCGTCTCGCTCGGTACGGACGGAACCGAAACATTGTAGTCCGCTGCCGGGCCGTTGGCGGCTACATCGCCGCTTCTGGCTCTGTCTGCCAGCCACACGGTAACGGTCGCCGGATCGTCCGGTTTCATAGAATCTACTGCGGTGGTGGCGTCATGCATCGCCGCGCCCAGTACCCAAGCGGTGATTTTCACCGTATCGCCGACCTGTACCTTGGTGTTATCAAAAAGGCCGCTGATGTTGATATAAGAATCCGGTGCGCCTTTACCCATACCGGCATTCCAGCTGCCGGCCTGCTGCGACCACGCACGGTTTAGCTTAAAAACATTGGTAATCGCATCTGCGCCGGGAATGGACGGAGCCGTCACGCCGCCCTCATCCTTGATCGAACGAATACCGGTACCCTGATGGATTCTTTGACTGTCATTGTTTGTTTTAAATTCTGCGTATTTTCCGGCGCCGGCGTTTGCCTTCAGCCAGCCGGTGTTATCGGACTTTTTTCCGCTCCAATAAGAAATACCGCCGCCGATACCTTCGCCGATTGCCTCATAATCATCCATGGTAACCAGGTTCATCTGTTCCCACTTGGTGCCGTCCTGGATGGTATAGCTGCCGCCGGGTTCGGCATACCTTTCCACCTTAACGCCGCCGTAATATGTTGTGATGGCGGCCGGATAGTGGCACGCAAGGGTCTCGATCGTTCTGTCTTTTGCGTCGATTTTCACACTGTCGACGTCCTTGTTATCCTCGGTGACGATGTACTCCAGTTCAACATCATTCCATTGGTCGAATGTAACATTCGTTGTCGTGCAGGGCTTGCCCTCTTCCGGTGCGGAGGCAGCATAATCCGTGCCGCTTAGCCATAAGCTGACCGTCTCCGTTTTCGGCGGCGTCGGGTATAAATCCGTGAGAGTGCTGTCCACGTCCTTTAGTTTCGCGGCCGTGTCAGTTCCGTCAAGGAAAGAATTTTTATTATTTTCCCAAGTCCAGTTGTCGGTACTGTTACGGGTGTATATTCCGGCAGCCGTCGGGAATACCTTCGCGGTAATGCGGATCTTATCGCCAACCTGAATACCTCCGTCAACGTCCGCATAAATTCCGCCAAATTGAATGCCGGCCGACGGATCAGACCACATCTGACCCTGGCCGATTCCGTCACTGTTCCACGCGTGCTTGATCATGAAAGCGCCGCATTGGTCGTCCCCCAGCCACGCACTGTAAGCGTCGTCTTTCAAGCCGCCTTCTACCGGATTGTCACTCCAATCATCATTGCGGCCATGGGTCGTAACGGCGCCCGCGCCATTGTGATATGCGCTCAAGCCCGGATAAACACCGGCATCACCCAGCAGCCTTTCCGCAGTGTACTTTCCGTTTGTGCTCGTTATTTTATCAGGGTCAGCAGTTTTAAACCTTCCGTGGGCGCCATAGAACACCTCGTCAAAGTCGCTCGCTTTGATATGGTTGATCGTCATCCAGAACGCCTGTTCATCTTCCGTCTCTGCCGCGCTGACCGCCGCCGGCAGTGCGGAGACTGCC
>CAVGTH010000112.1:3561-6142 GCA_963632045.1 Roseburia faecis
GGCTGTGCCGGGTTTTCTTAAAACCGTGTTCTGTTTTCATTGCAATTCCTCCTTAAATATATTTACCACTTTTCATTTTTCCATTTTAAAGTTCACTATCGTCTAAGACGATGGTCAGTTCGTTCTCATATCCCCGATGGAACGCTGCCATCTCCGTCTTGACTTCCCGGCCGTTTACCGTTACAGAGACATCATAATCGCCGTAAAAGCCGCGGACGCTGCCTTTGCCCTCGCTGTCCGTTGTTGTTTTGGCATCCTTTGTCCACCATTTGTTATAGATCAGATCCTGCCACTGGCGCAGACCCAGCTTTTCGTTAAACCTGTCGTCAAAGAGCGGTGCGCAGCCGGCCTTTGCCTTTGCCGGGCCGCCGCTGTATACATCACTCGGCCAGAAGATGTAGAACGATTCGCAGCCCGGATGACTGAACGCCGTAATCAAAAAGTCACGGGTAAAGTCCGCCTGGAACTCCTGCGTCTCGGAATAACACGACATCTCGGTGACGCCGAACTGCTTGCCGTACTCATAGGTATACCGGTCAAACGTCTCGTTGATTTTGCTGAGCCGTCTGGCATTATCCTGCACATCGTTTTCGTGGTCATAGCTGTGTCCCTGGTAGAAGAGCATCTCCATCGGCACGTTTGCCTTTTGGAAACCGTCCAGCTTTTCCCAATACTTGGGATTGTTCAGCTGGTTATCGCAGTAGCCGAGGGTACGGTTCTCCTGACCGTCCTTTTTGCGAATTTCGTCCGCCCAACGGAACAGATCATGCAAATAGTTAGGGCCGAATTTTGCGTCCCATGTGACACGGTTTACCATCTCGTTGGCAACCTCTTGCTCGTTGATCTCCGGGAACATGGTGATAAACCGGTTAAAGTCATTCTTGACATAATTCTCAAAGGTGTTCCAGTCCATGGCATCGACCCGATCCGGCCCGTAATAACGGTATGGCCGTTCATGACCGGTCGAAAGCGACGGCATCCAAAGCACGTGGGCGTGGAAGTAGCGGATTCCTAAGTTTTTGGCATCGTCAATCTTTCGGCGCAGGATGCGCTGGTTGCCGTCATAAAAACTCAGCTTTGCCGCGTTTCCGGCGCCCATTGCGTTAAAGTTGACGCCCATGGTCTCAACATACCTTTGCACCCAGCCGCCGGTGCCCTCATCGTCCCAGAAGGACGCGTCCAGCACGCCGCCGAATTTAAATTCATGCTCAAACATGTTAAAGGTAACATCGGCATTCTCAACCGGGTTTCCGTCTTTGTCCTGTACCTTGACTTTAAAGTCGCCCTTGCGCATCTTTTCGATCCGATCCAGCGCCTCGGCACGCCAGGGCGCGTCCTTGGATAACTGCGGACTAATCAGATCGACATCCTTTTTGAACACATCAAACATCGAGGTATCGGCGTCACGGGCAAGCTTTTGTACCTCAAAGCCGCCGATCTCAATCGTCTGCTGCCAGAAACCGGTCGTTACACCAATGTGGTTTGCGTTTTCTACGCCGGTTGCCAGGCAGTAAACCTCTTTCCAATCGTTGTCAAACTCAACCGTCTCGGAAACAGACTTAGTCCAGGTGGGGATATAGCTTTCCTCGACATGGACATAGACCTTGCCGGCACCGGTGTCAACGTGGCCGCCGCCGACCAGTCTGACATAAAACTTTACCAGATATTTATCTTTGGGATCGACATATTCTTCAATCCGCTTGGTCGGCTTTACGATAAAGAAGGTCGTATTGCTGGGCGGATAGGTACAGCAGATCTGCACCGCGCGGTCAAAGTCAACGCTTTCGTCATGAACCTCGACCGGTTTCCACCAGCCGTTGACCGTCTCACCGGAGCCGGAGCTGTCCACAAAGTCATCGTTGGTGTAGATCACCTCACCGCTGGGGAGGTGACTGGTATCCAACTCTCTCGTCTGCGTCAATTCTTCCTCCGGCACGTATTCGTAGTCGGTATAAAACAACAGATCGTCTAGGCGGTTGGACTTTTCAAACTCGGTCGGCACGTTTCGGTGTACCTCGGAGACCAGATCCGCCATACCGGGCTTTAACTCGCCGTTATACTTGGTACTGGTAAGCCCCGTCTTTGACACCAGGCGGATAAAACGGCCGTACGACTCACGCAGGACTCTAAAGTTCAGCGCATCGCCGACAAATTCGACCGGGACATACGCCTGATCGTTAATCATCTCGGCCGGGGTCTCCAGTTTGACGGATTCCCCGTTTTTTACACCGTTTTCCGCATCGATCGTCAGTGCCGCCGTGTAACCCTCTTTGGTAAAGGTCACGGTGTTTGCCGCATCGTCCCAGGAGACCTCGGCTCCCATCGACTCCGCAAAGGGTCTTGCCGGGGCAAGCACCTGATAATTCGCCCGCGCAAGCGTAATCAGCTTCATATCATAGTCCTGATACTCGGTGTTGATCTTCAGCGTAATTTCAAGCTGCGCCTCTTCGGCAAAGACTGCCGACGGCAGCATTGTCAGCAGCATGACTGCTGCCAGCAAAAACGCCGCGAATCGTTTCATTCTCTTCACGTATAATAAAAATCAGTAAGAAAGGGGCTGATTTTTATTATTTCTCCCTTC
>CAVGTH010000113.1:0-6116 GCA_963632045.1 Roseburia faecis
AGGGTGACGGTGGGTTTTCGCATACTTTATTTTTCATATGCTACTTTACACTACCTCTTCATAGCTAAAATGGTGAAATCCGTGGTGTAATATTTTTTTATCATTTTCATATTCGTAAAAACATTCCGCGCCGTACGGCACCGTCACTTGGATGCTGAGCTTTCCGTAGCGCCGGAACCACTGCACACAAACATCGCCGTGCACGGTTTTAAGCTGCGCCTTAGCGCTCAGCAAATCCGTCGGGATTTTGGGGGATGCCGCAAACTGTTTCCAGCCGTCCGCGATCGGGGTCAGACCGGCGATCCGACTGTAAAACCAGGCGCCGACCGCGCCGTACATGGGATGATTGTGCGAATTCATGCCGCTGTTCTTTTTTAACTCAAAGCGTTCCCATATCGTGGTGGCGCCGTTTTGGATCATATAGCCAAAGGACGGATAAGCCTCGCGCGTCATGATCCGAAAGGCATCGTCAACATATCCGTAGTCGGACAACATCTCAAGCACATAGCGTGCGGTCAGGTTTCCGCATTTAAAACGGTAGCCGACGGCTTTGACTGCGTCATGCAGGCGATCTGCCGCCTTTTGCCGCCCCTCTTTGGGCAGAATGCCGAGCCATAGCGCAAACGATTGTGCGCCCTGGGAACCGGTTGCGACGGTTCCCGTCTCTGCGTCATACCACTTTTTCAAAAATGCCGCTCTGATGACGGCAGCGGCAGATTCGTTTTGCCGCTTTTCTTCGGCATTTCCGAGTACCTCTGCCATTTTTGCAAGCATACAGTAGTTATAGTAATGGTAGCCGGTTGACATCAGCGCATCGGGCGTGTCGGACGATCTTGCGTTTTCGTAGCTTTGGCAGCTGTCGACCGGCCCGGCCCAGTCGCCGTAGCAGGAATAGGAGACAATACCGTCCTCGCTGAGCGCAGCGATGGCGTCGTTCCATCGTTTCCAGTCGGTATAATGCTTTTGAAGCAGAGATTTATCCGCATAGTGCAGCCAGCATTGCCAGCCCAGCACCAGGTAGGACGAACATACCGGGTCGGCCGGACGGTTGCCGTAGACATAGGGCGCCGTACAGGTGATGCTTCCGTCCGCGGCCTGTTCTGCGCGGATGTCGTCAATAATTTTCGGAAAAAGCCTGGATACGTCAAAGTTATACGGTGTTTCTTCAAACCGTACCGTCGCATCGTTGAGCCAGCCCATGCGCTCATCGCGCTGTGGACAGTCGGTCGCGATGCCGTGCAGGTTGCCCCGCTCGCTCCTTAAAATGTTGTCCTGAATTTGGTTCAGCAGCGCACTGCCGCATGTAAAATAGCCCGTCTGTGCGACATCGCCGGATACGACTATCGCCGCGATGTCATCCGGGGATGGGACGCCGTACCGGCCGCAAAGCTTCATATACCGAAAGCCGTGGTATACAAATGCGGGACTCCATACGGCATCTTGCTCGCTGCCGCATGCAATGTATTCATCAAGCGATGCGGCGCCGCGCATACTGTTGCGCTCCAGGTTGCCGTTTTCGTCAATCTCTTCGGCAAAGGTCATGGTGATTTTTTCTCCGGCTGCCATGCCGTTTGGAATTTTTATTTCAGGATAGCCGGCAATATTTTCGCCAAAGTCAAAGACGTATGTTTCGGGCGCGATCATGGCCTTGGAAACAGGATAAATGCGCCGCTGCACCGTGATCGGCTCGATCGTCTGCGGTCTAATTTCGCCGGGCGTTTCTGCCAAAGCTGCGTGCGGCATGCCGGACAGATCAAAATCCGGGGTATCCCAGCCGATCGGCTCTTTGCGTGCGTCATAGGTCTCGCCGTCAAACAGGTGCGCCCGAACGGTTCCGCCGTCAAACGCATGCCAGCTTGTATCACTTTGCATGATTTCTGCGCTGCCGTCAGTGTATTTGCAGTGAAGCTCCAGTATCAGCTGCGGCGTTCCGAAAAATGCAATTTTTCTCTTTACGTTGCGAAGGTATGCGCCCTCGTTTTGCCGCCAGCCGTCGCCCAGTTTCACGCCGATGCAGTTCTTTCCTTTTTGCAGCAGGTGCTCCGCGCTCAGCGTGACAAAATAGCACTGCTCTTTGTAGTTGGAAACAGCCGGCTGCAGCACGGCGCTGTCTGCCGGGCGGCCGTTGATGCGGACGCTTTGATAGCCGATGCCCGACACATAGAGATCGGCACGCGCAATGTCTTTTTGAATCGTAAACTGCTTTGCAAGATAGATCGGCCGGCTCTTTGGCTGATTTGCTTTGGTGATCCACGGTGCGCGGAGTGTTTTCGGTACCACCCGAAAACAGGCGGTCTCCTCGCCGCGATTCCCGTTTTCATCAGTGAGACAAAGCCGCCATGTCGGCCGCATACCGGGCAGTAAGGGTTTTCCCTCATAGGCTGCGGCGGTTTCGTTTTTCCGCTCGCCGCTGTCCCAGAGCAGGTCGTCTCCGTCCGTCACGGTGATATGGCAGGCAGTTACCGCGGCGTTTGGCTTCGCGTCAACGCTCCACGAAAACACCGGTGCATCGGTCACGACTGCGTAGCGATCCGACGGCATATTGTTTACACGCAGCTGAATGGGTTTTAAATGCATGATGGGTCTCCTTTCAATGATTCGCGTTTGATGATTTTGGTCGGAATCATGATATTCTCTTTGTTCTCTTTCTTTTCCAGTAAAACGGTGACGCTCTTTTTTGCGATGGTTTTGATATCCTGTTCTACGGTGCTGATTTTCGGATAGGATATCCGGGAGAAAATGACGTTATCAAACCCGGCGACGCCCTTTTGGGGAATGGGCATATTCCTTTCAGAGAGTGCGTTCAGCGTGCCGGCCGCGATCATATCGTTGACGCAGATAAAGGCGTCGGTGTCCGGCCGCTTTTCTAAAATTTCGCCGATGGCCTCGTGCGCGGCGCGGTAATTCAGGGTTCCCAGCCGGTGGATATAAGAATCGGTGTTTGCCTCTGCCGCAGCCCGTTCAAATCCGGCCTGCCGAAGGCGGAGCGACATGACCGCGTCATCGCCGGTGAGGTAAACAAGGTGTTGATAGCCAAGGCGGACGACCTCTTTGGTGAGCATATACATTCCGTCCTCCAGATCGGACATAATCACCGGCGCCGCGCCCTGCATGGACGCATAATAGTCCGTACAAAATACGTAGGGGATATGATAGTCCGAAAAGGCGGAAAGGTAGCCGGGATCGGGATTGGCCTTGTTCATCGGCACAAACACAACGCCCTCCACACGGTTTTCAATCATATTGGCAATAATCTTTTTTTCCGCCGCAGGGTTGTTTTCTGAGACGGCGATGATTAAGTCATAGCCGTTTTCCTTGGTGGCGGCGTTGATGTGCTTAACCAGCGAGGCGTAAAACACATTTTCAATATCGGGGATAATCAGACCGAGACAACCGCTCTCGCGCCGTGCCAGCTTACGTGCGGCCAGGTTGGGGATATATCCGATGTCTTTGGCGATCTCCAAAACTGCGGCACGGGTCTTTTCGCTGACCAGGCTGCTGCCGCGCAGCGCAAGGGAGACCGTGGCCTCCGAGCAGTTTGCACGCTTTGCAATGTCTTTGATTCCAACTGCCATTTTGCCGGAGCCACAAAGAAATCCCGATGGGGATGGATCGGCGTTTGCGGCTCCTGTCACCTCCGTTTTTAAATTTAAAGCGCTTTAAATTTTGCTTTTTTCTTGTTATAGCATATTCTTGTCCGTTTGTCAATCATAAATTTGGGGTGAAAAAAAGAGAATGAAGAAAAAGCTAGCCTGATGTTAGTAATCCGAACCCGCCTAAATCGGCGTAATTTTGGAATATTTTAGCTTGTCGTCTTTGCCGGGCGTCAGCCCTCCTGCATCCTCCGCACCAAAATCTTCTCAAAATTCCATCCGATTTCGGTCAAAGAATTTTAAGAGTGGGGATTTTCGTTCAAACAAGGCAAAAACGGAGGTAATCCTAACGGATTGCCGAGTATTTTAACACCGTTTGGGCGGAAATCCACCTCTTAAAATCGGGTTCGGATTGCTAACATCAGGCTAGGCTTAGCGGCGGTTCCACTGACGGCGAAATGCGGAAGGGGACAGCCCCACGGATTTTTGAAAGGTACGCCCCATGGCGCTTGCGTCGGCAAAGCCGGTATGTTCGGCAATGGCCTGGATGGAAAGATCTGAGTAGACCAGCAGTTTTTTTGCGGCGCTGATACGATCTGCAATGACGGTTTCAAAAATGGTCTGCCCGGTGCTGCGCTTGTATTCGTGACAGAGGTGGTATTTGCTGACCGAAAATTCCCGTGCGATTGCATCCAGGCTGATTTCCTGCGCAAAATGATGATGAATCCAGTCTTTCATTTCACGGATTTTTTCAGGAAGCTCCGGCTGCGTGCGCGGCGGCAGCATCGCAATCAGCGCGGTAACCAGACGGGTGAGCAGCGTGTGCATGGCGATCTCACTGCTCCCGTTTCCGCTGCGGTTTTGCATAAACAGTGCCTGCATCAGCGGTGTAAAGGAATTATGGCCTGAGAGGGAGAAAACATAGGTCTCGCTTTCTTCAAAAAAGTGGAAAAAGTCGGGCATCGAATCGCCGTAAAAGTGAATCAGCCGATAAGACCAGTGATCTGCGGCGGTCTGATAGCGGTGCGGCTTGGTACAGTCAATCAAAAAGACATCGCCCGCTTTCAGGCGGTGCGTTTGCCCGGCATAGCATAGCTGACCTTCGCCGTCTGCGGTCTGTACCATAAGATAAGAGAGCAGATCTTTGCGCTCGGTAAAGTAGCGCGCGCCAAAAGAGGCCTCAATGAGGGCCTGCGGATAAAGAAGAGAGCGCTTTGCCACCGGAGAGGGATCAAACAGCTTGCAGCAGAGAAGGCGAAACTGGCTCAGATCATAACTGCTTTGCAGCGGCTTTGCGGCCGGCGTCTGCCGGTACAGACGGGAGATATACAACTGTGCCAGTGCCAGCGTGGAGCGGTCGCCGTCTTTTAAATAGGTTTCCTGTTCTTTGGGGTCAAGCAGATTCCTGACCGCCTCTAAGATGCCGGGAGATAAAAATTGGGATTCCATGGGCGTCACCTGATTGCGCAATATTTGCGGATTTTATCGCAAGATTTTCCTTGTCGTTCTTAGTATAGCATAGTATAATGAAAAAGAAAAGAGGGTATTTCCTGAAATTTGACTAGAATTTGCGGCTGCAGCCGTTTTGCTGCGGCCGGCGCAAGATAAGCCAAAAGAAAATGAGGAGGCGCAAGAGATGAACCGATATGAAGAAGCGAAACAGATGTATGCGGCCTGCGGCGTGGATACCGAAGCAGCGCTTGCGGCGCTTGCCAAGGTCCCGATGTCCCTGCACTGCTGGCAGGGCGATGACGTAACGGGATTCGATCATGAGGGAGCGCTCAGCGGCGGAATCCAGACCACCGGAAATTATCCGGGAAAGGCGAGAACGCCGGAGGAACTGATGGCGGATTTTGAAAAGGCGGCAAGCCTGATTCCGGGCAAGCTAAAGCTGAATCTGCATGCATGCTATGCGATCTTTGCGGACGGAGAGTACGCAGACCGTGACCGGCTTTTGCCGAAACATTTTAAGGCATGGGTGGACTTTGCCAAAGCGCACAATATGGGGATTGATTTTAATCCGACCTATTTTTCCCATCCGATGGTAAAAGACAATCTGACCCTGACCTCGCCGGACGAGACCGTGCGGAAGTTCTGGGTAGGGCACGGTAAGTGCTGCGTTAAAATTGCCGAATACTTTGCGGAAGAGACCGGGGTTCCCTGTGTGATGAACATCTGGATCCCGGACGGATTTAAGGATGTTCCGGCGGATCGGTTAGGCCCGAGAGCACGCTATATGCAGTCGGTGGATGAAATTTTGTCGGTTCCGTACGACAAAGAAAAGGTGTATGTATGTTTGGAATCCAAGGTGTTTGGCATCGGGCTGGAATCCTATACGGCCGGTTCGTCTGAGTTTTGTATGAACTATGCGGCCAGCCGCGGCATCATGCCGCTGATGGACAACGGCCACTATCACCCGACCGAAGTGGTATCGGACAAGATTTCCGCGATGCTCCTGTTTCATGATAAAATCGCATTACATATCACGCGCGGCGTGCGCTGGGACAGCGACCACGTGGTACT
>CAVGTH010000114.1:0-6104 GCA_963632045.1 Roseburia faecis
CGCGCTGGTTGTTCGGATTTCAGCCGTCAGAGCTTGCAAAATGTGCCGTGATTTTGTTCTTTTCGTATAGCCTGTCCCAAAACAGAAATCTTTTGGGAAGCTTTCGGCATGGTTTTTTGCCATACCTCGGTGTGCTGGGTGTGGTAGTGATTCTTTTGATGTTAGAGCCGCACTTTTCTTGTAGCCTGCTGATTATTCTGACGGGTTGTCTGATGTTGTTTATTGCCGGTACCCCTATGAAGCATTTTGGCTATATCATGGCGCCCGCCGGACTTGCCGCGGTCGCTTTGGTCATCAAGGCGCCGTACCGTATGGCTCGTATCACGGCGTTTTTGGATCCCTTTGCCGATAAGCAGGGAGACGGATGGCAGATCGTGCAGTCGCTCTACGCAATCGGCTCCGGCGGACTGTTCGGCGTCGGCCTCGGTAAAAGCCGTCAAAAATACCTGTCTCTTCCGGAACCGCAGAACGACTTTATTTTCTCGGTGCTGGCTGAGGAATTGGGACTTCTCGGCGCAATTCTTTTGATTGTTTTGTTTTTGTTTTTGATTGTTCGCGGTATCAAGATCGCGTCAAAGTCGCCGGATCTGTTCGGCAAGCTTTTGGTAACGGGCATTATCGGCATTGTTGCCTTTCAGGCCATCATCAATATCGCGGTGGTAACCTCATCAATCCCGGTTACCGGCATGCCGTTGCCGTTTTTCAGCTTTGGCAGTACGGCGCTCAGCATTACCATGGCGGAGATGGGCATCGTACTGAACGTTTCCAGGCAGACAAGGATGCCTAAGCTGTCGCTGAAAAAATAAAGACGGATGTATTTTGACGTTTCGGAAAGAGAAAATCATGGAATTTTCGCTTTTTTGGGGCAGACTTCCGCTTTGGATTGCGGCGCACGGAAATGGAATCCGATATCTTAGAAAGGAAGGATGAACATGCGGCTGTTATTTGCCGGCGGCGGCACGGCGGGACATATCAATCCGGCGCTTGCCATCGCCAATTACTTTTGCGAAAAAGAGCCGGGGACAGAGGTTCGTTTTGTCGGCACCAAAGAGGGGCTTGAGACTGCCCTGGTGCCGCGCAGCGGCTATCCGATTGATTATATCCGCATCCACGGCTTTGACAGGAGTCTGTCACTGCAGGGGCTAAAAACCGCGGCAGAGATTCCCTTTGCCGTGCGCAGCGCCGGGAAGATCATGAAAGAATTTCAGCCGGACGCCGTGATCGGCACCGGCGGCTACGTGGCGGGGCCGGTGGTGTATGCGGCGGCTATGCGGCATATCCCGACCCTGGTACATGAATCCAACGCGTTTCCCGGTGTGACAACCAGGCTGCTTTCCGGCAAGGCGACCGTGGTTGCACTCGGTGTGGAGGATGCAAAAAAATACTTAAAGAACCCCAAACGCGTTGTTGTGACCGGGACGCCGCTGCGTGCGTCACTGCTTGAGACCGATGCATTTTCAGCGCGGCGGCAGCTGGGACTGGACAGCCGGCCGTTTCTTTTGATTTTCGGCGGCAGTCTGGGCGCCAGAGACTTTAACCGCACCGTAGTGGATTGGATTTCCAGGACGGCGCAGGAGGGAAACTATCAGATTCTGATGGGAACCGGAAAGCTGCACCAGTATGATGCGGTGCAAAAGCGGTTTTTGGAAAACGGCGTGGACTTAAAAAGTCTGCCGCATGTGACGGTGTCGGAATATATCTATCATATGGATATTGCCATGACGGCGGCGGATTTGGTGATCTGCCGTGCCGGGGCGAGTACCCTGTGCGAGTTGACCGCACTCGGAAAACCGGCCATTTTGGTGCCGTCTCCCTACGTGACGGGAAACCATCAGGAGCATAACGCCAGAGCGATTGAGCGCGGCGGCGGCGCAAGCGTCATTTTAGAGAATGCGTTTACGCCGGAGACGCTGGATAGCGCCGTGCGCGGCCTTACAGAGAACAAGGAGGCGCTTCTCACCATGCAGCAGTGCTCCAAAAAAATGGGACATATTGACGCCCTGGAACAGCTGTACCGGGAAATCAAACGGATTACCGAAGAGGCGAAAAACGATTAAATTCTGCCCCGTCCGAAAAGGCAAAATTTCGGCATCGTTCGGCCGGGCGGCCAGGCACCAAAGCACATACTCTGCATAAGATAGGGTGTAGAGTAAGGAGGTGCTGACCTTGCGCAGCTTGAACCTATACGGCGGTGAGCCGTTACATGGGGAACTGACGGTGCAGGGCTCTAAAAATTCGGTGCTGCCGATTCTGGCAGCGACGCTGCTGAGCCGCAAACCGTGTGAGATTCACAATTGCCCCGATCTTTTGGATGTTCGTGCGGCATTTGAAATTTTAGAAAATCTGGGATGCACGGTGCAGTATGACGGCGAGACCGCCGTGGTCGATCCGACTGCGGCCAACCGTTCGGTCATCCCGGACGAACTGATGCGAAAGATGCGTTCCTCGGTGATGTTTTTGGGCGCAATGCTGGGGCGTTTCGGGCGTGCCTGTATCAGCTATCCCGGCGGTTGTGAACTGGGGGCAAGACCCATTGACATGCATCTTAGCGCGCTGAGCAGACTGGGTGTTGAACTTCGGGAGGACGGCGGCGATATCCGCTGCCTGCTGCGCAGCTACCTGCCGCAGACGGTGACATTGATGTTTCCAAGCGTGGGCGCCACCGAGAATGTGATGCTGCTTTGCGCGGCGCTCCCCGGCGAGACGATGCTGGTTCACCCGGCCAGAGAGCCGGAGATTGTGGATTTGCAAAACTTTTTAAACTGCATGGGTGCAGAGATTCGCGGCGCCGGTTCCGATTGTATCCGGATCCGCGGCGGTGCGCAGCTGCACGGATGCAGTTATACCGTGATCCCGGATCGGATCGCAGCGGCCACCTATGCGTGCGCGGCGGTGGCGTGCGGCGGAGAGGTTTTGCTGGATAAGACCGAGCCGGCGCATCTTAAGATGCTGCTGGCAGTGCTTCGGGATATGGGGGTTGACGTTAAAGAGGACGCGGATAAAATCCGAATCATCTCCGACGGGCGGCCCGACGCGGTGCCGCTGATTAAGACCCTGCCGTATCCGGGATTCCCGACCGACATGCAGCCGCTGCTCATGGCGGCCGTGCTGAAGGCGCGGGGCAGCACCGTATTTAACGAGACGATTTTTGAAAACCGCTTTAAACATGTGGGCGAGTTTTTGCGTATGGGCGCCGACGTCAGAATCGAGGGCATGAACGCCATTGTAAACGGAGTGCGCAGACTGCACGGCGCCAAGGTACAGGCGGCGGATTTGCGCGGCGGTGCGGCGCTTGCCATCGCCGGGCTGAGCGCGGAAGGCAAGACCACACTTGGCGGTATCGAACATATTGAGCGCGGTTATGTGGCGATTGACAAGGCGCTTACCGAGCTTGGTGCCAAGGTTTCATGGGAATCGTGACCGAGCCGGGAGAATCATCAAAACGCGGATAAACCACGGCGGATGATTCTCTTATACCTATTGGACAAGCAGCCAAAAGAACAAGCTTTTAAAGAGGTGACAAGGATGCGAAAGAAGAGAAGAACAAAAAAGCCGTTTTTCAAAAGACCGCTGGTATTGCTGCTTTTGCTGGTGGTTGTCGGCGCCGGCGCGGCGCTGCTGTTCTCACCCGTTTTCCGTGTGAGTGCGGTTTGGTGCGAGGGCAACCAGAGGATTGAACAGGATGCCATTTTAGAGGCGGCACAGGTCAAGATCGGCGGAAACCTTTTTTTGCAGCGCCTGCCTAAGATCAAGCGGCGCGTAGAAAATATTCCGATGATCGAGGATGTGCGGATTCATCGGGTGTTTCCGGATAAAATCCGTATTACGGTGACCGAACGCATCCCGGCCGCATATATCCATAACGACCAAAAACTGATTATGCTGGATCTGACCGGCAGAGTGATTGAAATTGTAGAAGATGAGCGGGTGGCACAGGCGGTCGAACGTTATACGCCGAAAAAGACAGAAACGCCTAAGGATGCAGCAAAGGATGACGGTGTGGACACGTCAAACGATAACGGGAAAAAGCAGGGCGGCGACAGCGCGGCGCCGACCGAAACCCCAAAGCCTTCCGATGCGCCGGAGGCGGCACAGACGGCGGATACAGAAGAAGATGAGACAAAGGATAACACCGATGCGGCGGCAGCGGACAGCAATGCGGCGACAACCGACGGCAGTGCTGCTGCAGAACTTCCTTACAGCATTCCGATCGTTGAGGGATTGACGCTGGAAAAGGCGGAGGTCGGAAAAAATGCGGACAGTAAGGAGAGGGAAAAGCTCAGCCGCGTGATGGAAACATTCCGGTATCTAAACCAAAACGATTTGTTGTCGCGCGCCACCTTTTTGGACGTAACCAATATCAATGATGTGATACTGATGATTGAGAACCGGCTGCAAATTCAGCTTGGAAGCCTTGATAATATGGAATATCGCGCCGCCTTTTTGGCAAAGGTGGTGAAAGAGCGGATCGGTGCGTCCGAAGAGGCAATTTTGGATTACCGCGGCGAGGATATCTACGCCAGACCGCCGGAGGACGGAAAGGCAAGAATGGTCGCACCGACCAAGACGCCAAAGCCAAGCGGCACGCCGGATTCCGGCAGTACGCAAAAGCCGAATAGCAGCAGCCGGCCGAGTGCGTCGGCCGCGGCGGAAGATGAGGAATAAAAACAATTTGTAACATAATTGTAATATTATTTTAAAAATAATGAAAAATAACTTTACAAAATTAAAATCTGTGGTATAATAGATAACAAGAAAAAAGAATACGCAGCATGGATGAAAGAGAGACGAAAGCATAAGGAGGAAGAAACGTGTTTCAGTTTGATACAGAGAATGTGAACCCCGCGCAGATTAAAGTGGTTGGTGTCGGCGGCGGCGGTAATAATGCAGTAAATCGCATGATCGAGGCGCAGGTTAAATGCGTGGAATTTATTGCGGTCAATACAGATAAACAGGATTTAACGCTTTCTGCGGCTTCGCAGAAGATTCAGATCGGCGAAAAGATTACCAAGGGTCTGGGCGCCGGCGCCGTACCGGAAATCGGTAAAAAAGCGGCGGAAGAGAGCCGGGACGAGATCGCACAGGCAATCAAGGGCGCGGACATGGTATTTGTGACGGCCGGCATGGGCGGCGGTACCGGTACGGGCGCTGCGCCGGTTGTGGCAGAGGTTGCCAAAGAGATGGGTGTGCTGACTGTCGGTATCGTAACGAAACCGTTCTGGTTTGAGGGCAAAACCCGTCAGAACAACAGCGACGAGGGAATTAAAAACCTGATGGGCGCCGTTGATACCCTGGTGGTTATCCCCAACGATAAGCTGCTGGAGGTTGCTGAAAACCGTACTCCGCTGATGGAATCTTTCCGTATGGCGGATGATGTTCTCCGTCAGGGCGTGCAGGGTATTTCCGATTTGATTTCCCGTCCCGGTCTGATCAGTC
The DNA here is from genome assembly GCA_963632045.1 of Roseburia faecis. Lineage (GTDB taxonomy): Bacteria > Bacillota > Clostridia > Monoglobales > Monoglobaceae > Ructibacterium. The sequence continues at coordinate 5,437 of CAVGTH010000114.1, forward strand.
TGGACTTTGCGGACATTAAGACCATCATGAAAGATACCGGTTTTGCACATATGGGTATCGGCCGTGCCAGCGGTGAGACCCGTGCGGAAGAGGCTGCGAAAAAGGCGATACATAGTCCTCTGCTGGAGACCACCATCGAGGGCGCAAAGGGCGTCATCTTAAATGTAACCGGCGGCAGCGATCTGGGTATCTTAGAAGTAAAAACGGCAGCAGAATTGGTAGAAGAAGCTGCGGATAAGGATGCCAACATCATCATCGGTGCTATCATTGATGAAAATATGGGCGATGAAATCCAGATCACGGTGATTGCAACCGGCTTTAAGGGCAATGCACCGCAGGATCATAAGGAAGAGGATAACTCTTTTGAAAGTTTCTTGGGTCGGTTTGGCAACGGCGGCAATTTTAACCGCGGCGGCGCAACTGCATCGCCGAGCGCATCGTCGGTATCCCGTCCGGCAGAAAAGGTACCGTCCTCGAACCTTTTCAGTAAATTCGGTGAGGATGACGGCATTGACGTTCCTGTCTTTTTGAGAAACCGTCATAAACAGTAGGCATCAAAAAAGCGGCCGTACGGCCGCTTCAGACCGCTGACAAAGTCAAAGTCAGCGGTCACTTTTTTGTAAAAAAGCCTTCCCGAATTATGCGTAATATGGTATCATATAAGTAAA
>CAVGTH010000115.1:0-6099 GCA_963632045.1 Roseburia faecis
GCCTAGGCGATGGTTTGACAGTTTTTGTCAAATCGAGCCATTGCGCAGGAAGATGTGACGCGGGCTTTGGGCTATCAATTCAAAGCAATATCTTGCTGAAAATTGACTTTTTCGACAGTCTCAAGCCGATTTGCGGCTTGCCCGTATGTTATAATGGATGCATATAATAGTTGATTTCGGGCGCGCAGCCCGAAAACGGAAAAGGGGTGATTGTATGCCGGATTGGGACGGCCTGCTTCAGATCAACCGCATGGCTTTTCGCGGCAGCGATTCCGGCGGTGCGGTGCGCATCGTTTGGCTGAAACTGGTAAAAAACCACACCAACGAATACGTGATTACCCCAAGGGTGCATTACCATAACTTTTTTGAACTCCATTTTGTGCTGCGCGGCACCGTCACCTACCGCATTGAAGATCAAACAATGACGGTACGCGCCAATCAGTATGCGGTGATCGCGCCGGGGCAAAAGCACAGTGTGGTCGGATTCAGCGATGATTTTGTCAAGCTTTCGGTCGGTGCGTCCTGCGCCGGGGACGCCATCAACCGGCTTTTAGCGCGGCACGGCGGCAAAAAGGCCGCCATGAATGCCGCAATGAAAGAGACCATCCGTTTTATGGAAAGGCAGTGCGCCGAAAACAACTTTTATACGCCGCAGCTGATTAAAAACCGCGTTTTTGAGCTGATGTGCCTGATCGCCGGCGCGTGCAAGAGCGAGCATGACGCCGCGGCACAAAACCGCGAGGCGGACGGGCGGCTCACGCTTGCAAAGCAGCTGATTGCATCGCACAGCGGCACCTTTATCAAGGCGGCGGACGTCGCTGCGGCGTGCCACATCAGCGAGAAGCAGCTGGGCAGAATTTTTAAAAAATATGAGGGCAAAACGCTGCTTGCCTACATTCATGACGCAAAAATCGCACAGGCGCAAAAGCTGCTCAGCGAGGGGGACGACAGCCTGAAAAAGATCAGCGAGGCACTGGGGTTTTTGAGCGAATACTATTTTAATCTGTTTTTTAAAAAGAAAACGGGCATGACGCCGGGGGATTACCGCAAGGCGCAGCCGGAGAGCCGATGAAAGGACAAGAAAAATGAATACATTTGATAAAATTTATGAAGTGGTGCAAAAAATTCCGAGGGGCAGAGTGGCAACCTACGGCCAGGTGGCATTTTTGGCCGGCAATCCGCGCATGGCAAGGGTGGTTTAGGCATAAGAAACTCGAACACATGCGCCCAATGCTTGTTAAATTTCCGCTCAGCCGTTCTTTCGGGATTTGTAAGGCGCCAGCCTTGCTTCACCCTGCAAGACCGGCTGAACAAAAATTTTTCGGCGCATTGGGTCTGCGAGTGCAAAAAGAGCAAATTTTTTGCAAGAAAAGGCAAAAGCGCAGTCAATACTGACGTATTGACGAGCATTTTAACGCATGATTGTGACAAATTTGCCTTTTTGAACCGCATGGGGTTCGAGTTTCTTATGCCTGTGCACTGCACCATAACCCGAAACCCTTTGTGATTCCGTGTCACCGCGTGGTCAACCGCGAGGGGCGGCTCGCCCCGGCGTTTGCGTTCGGCGGCGAGGAAATCCAAAGGCAGCTGTTGGAGGAAGAGGGGATTGTCTTTGAACCAAACGGGCGGATCGACCTTGCAAAATACGCCGTCACCGCCGAGGACATGCAGGCGTGAAAGATGCGCGGCAAACGGTCGGCGCAATCTCAGCCGCCTTGACATTTTTGAAAAAGAAACGTATAATACAGATACCCGTAGCGGTATGGGTGGAGGTGTTTTGAATGAAACAGTGTATGGATGCGGAAAATCTGCATCACAGATTGCGGCGGATCATCGGTCAGGTGCAGGCCATCGACCGCATGATCGAGGAAGATGTGCCGTGTGAGGATATCTTATCGCAAATCAACGCGGCAAAATCCGCCTTGCATAAGGCCGGCCAGGTGGTGCTGGAGGGGCATTTAAAGCATTGCGTCCGTGACGGAATCGAGCACGGCGATGCGGACAAGACCATCGAAAGCTTTGCAAAAGCGGTAGAACGTTTTGCCAATATGAAATAAAAAAGCAGCCGTCATGGCTGTTTTTTTTTCTTGACAAAAGATACCCATAGGGGTATAATAAACATATACCTGTATGGGTATCTATGACAAAAAGGAGGTTTTACCATGAAGCAATTCATCGAAAAATTGGAGCGGCTGACCGCATGGGGCGGCACAAAAAGGGACGTGATATGTCTGGTTCTGTCCGGGATATCCCTGCTTTTGAGCATGTTTTCTGTCCCGATGCCAATGAACCCGGCGTGGATCGCCATTATCCTGTGCGGTCTGCCGATTATTTTGGAGGCTGTCATCGGGCTGGTTACGGCATTTGATATCAAGGCCGACGTCCTTGTCTCGCTGGCGCTGATCGCCGCGGTTTGCATCGGCGAGGACTTTGCCGCCGGAGAGGTGGCGTTTATCATGCAGCTTGGCGCGCTGCTGGAGGAACTTACCGTTAAAAGGGCACGCGCCGGGATTGAAAAATTGGTGCATCTCACGCCGCAAACCGCCCGTGTAATCGTCGGCGGCACAGAAAAGGTCATCCCGTCAGAATCGGTAAAGGTCGGTGACATCATACGGGTTCTGCCCGGCGAGAGCATCCCGGTGGACGGCGTGATTGTGTCGGGGCAGACCTCGGTCAACCAGGCGGTCATGACCGGCGAATCGCTGCCCGTTGACAAAATGCCGGGCGATTCGGTGTCCAGCGGAACGGTCAACCAGTTCGGCGCGTTCACCATGAAGGCGACCAAGGTCGGCGAGGACAGCTCGATCCAGAGGATGATCCGGCTTGTTCAGTCGGCAGATGCCGGCAAGGCAAAGATCGTCGGCATTGCAGATCGCTGGGCAACCTGGATTGTGGTGATTGCGCTGTCGGCCGCCGCGCTGACCTGGCTGCTGTCGGGCGAAATCATCCGCGCCGTTACCATTTTGGTCGTATTTTGCCCCTGTGCGCTGGTGCTTGCGACGCCCACCGCGATTATGGCCGCCATCGGCAACGCGACCAAGCACGGCTTTTTGGTGCGCGAGGGTGACGCGCTGGAGCGATTGGCCGGCGTGAAAATCATTACCTTTGACAAAACGGGAACGCTGACGTACGGTACCCCCAAGGTAACCAAAGTCGCAGCACTGCCGGGTTATACCGAGGAGGAGGTTTACGCCTATGCCGCCGCGGTGGAAACCTTCAGCGAGCATCCGCTGGGAAAGGCGATCGCCGGCGGTTATCCCAAGGCGATCAAGCCGGCGAAAGATTTTAAGATGATCCCCGGCGAGGGCGTGGTCGGTACGGTGGACGGCAGGGAGATCAAAGCCGGGATTTTATTCTCAACAATTATATAAGTTATTATAACTCTACATAACCCTTTTGTCAAGCCGTTTTCAAAGGTTTCTGCCTTTCATAACTCTACATAAATATTTACACAACATAGGAGGTTTGGCGTAGTAATTGGCGTAGTGTGGCGTAGTAGTTAAATCGACAGATTTTCAAAGTAATTTCCGAGTGTGGACACCTCTTTTTTCTTTGTATCCTTTGTAACATCGGTGTATATGTTCAAAGTGGTTGAAATATCCTTGTGTCCCAAAACTTCCTGCAACACTTTGACATTCATTCCGGATTCAACCGCACGGGTGGTGAAGGTATGCCGCAGTGAGTGACAACTGAACGGCGGTAATAATACGGGGTCTTTTTCTTTGCTTTTCAACAAAACCTCATCATTACAATCTCTGATTATTCGTTTGATGGCTTTGTTAAGCGTTCCTTGATGCTGCGTTGCTCCGAAACGATTAACAAATATAAAATCTGAATAGCCGTCAATGCTTACACTACATTTAACATCAAGCTCTTGTTGCGTTTTCCTCTCCATTTGCAATGCCTCTTTGACAGACGGTAATATCGGAATAGTTCTGTTTCCGGCTTCGGTTTTCGGTGTGTTGATACTGAACGTACACCCTTTATTATCTCCGTGATTATAGAATACTAATGTATGATTTACACTGATTAGATCTTCGTCAAAATCAACATCACACCATCTTAATCCTGTAAGTTCTCCGACACGCATACCCGTTCCGAGCATTACTGCAAATACGGGATACCAATGGTTGTATTGCGGACTGTCCTTCAAAAATCGCATAAACAATTCTTGTTCCGGAATAGTCAATGCCTTGCGTTTTTCAACCGAAAAATTATGTGCCTTTTTTAATTCTTTCAGCATATTGTCGGTTGGATTGAGTCGAATATAATTGTCATTGAGTGCCATATCAAAAACTTGATGGAGTATATTATGCAGTGTGTCTATGGTTGATACTTTTAATATTTTTCCATCAGCCAAAGTATTATAAAACCTTTTTACATCAGTTTTCTTGACCATCGTTATTCGCATTTTTCCAAAGTTCGGTCTTATGAAAAGGTTATACATATACTTATAGTTTTGAAATGTATTATCTTTTATTCCTCGCTTCAAATCGCACCATAAATCAAACATTTCATTTACCGTAACCATTCGTGTTTCGGTTTTTATCCCATCGTGAGCATCGACTGTTATTTGTTCTTCCTTTGCCCGAAGCTCCTCAAGCGTACTTGCGTATATAGAATGGCGTTTGCCGTCCGGCGAAGTCCATCTGTAATCGTATATACCGTCTTGCCTTTGGGTTTCTCCTTTGCGGAGTGTAATTCTGCTTTTATCTAACCTCCTGTTATTTTTTGCTTTTCTTGTGACTGCACTTGGCATATAAATCTGCTCCTTTCAATATAGCGTTACATTGAAAGAGAACAATCGCTTATATATAGTATAGATGAATCACACGGTATAAGCAAAAAAATTTCAATGTAAACAGATGGTTGTGTTTTATTAAATAGAGTACATTTTCTCTATATATTCATCAAGTTTCTTTCTCTTAATCAGCCGCTTTGTTCCGACCCATAAAACAAATTCACAATCTTCTTTATCAGAAAGCAATCTGATTTTGTTTATTCCTATACCTGAGTACGCAGCAGCTTCCTCTAATGTCAAATTGCTTTTTTCCCATATTGTTATCTCTTTCACAAAATTACCCCCTTTGGCAAAATAAAAAGGACTGCAAAATTTGCAATCCTTAAAATCTGTTATTTAGTTTTATTAAAAATTAACCTTATCCATTACTTCAATAATTGTACGGCATACAGTTTCAAATGTAATATCGGCAGCATAATTGAAATCTTCTCTGTATTTATTCCAAAACCTTTGCATTTTTTCGCTATCCATAACAGAACTGATAATTTCTTTGTAGTCTTTCAATCTATCAATAGAGCCTCGCTTTAAGGCGGTTTGTTCCAATGCTTGTTTTAGAATACTCATATCGCAGCTATTGCCACGCAGGGAGTAGAGAATATGTATATCATAAAAATCCCTCGGACGAGTATTGGCTTGTCCTCTTGAAATTACGGTTTCGAGTTTTTCTGCTAAAACCGTTTCAAGATTATATGCCATAATACTGATTGTTTTATCATCAAAAAGCAATTTGAATGTGTACTCGATTTCTCTCGGTGTAATTTTATCTCCGGTTGTTACATCAACCGTCAATGGAACCGCAAGTGGGGGATATAATGCTTTAAGATGAACTCGGTACCCCGGATATTCATCACCCTCACGAATTTCGCTGATATTATACATTTCAAATGTAACATCATCTTCAATCTTAACAGAACAGATACTTTCAAAAATTTCTTGCAAGTTGGAAACAGTTAAATCAAATCCCTTGATAGTTGTATCCAAGTCCATTGTGGCTCGTGTATCAAGTCCGACTATTGCAGATATTAAAAAACCACCTTTTAGAATAAAGTTGTTTTTATACTCTGATATTGAGATCCGTTCAAGCAGTCTTTCAAGCATATAATTCTGCATAACAAGCTGTGCGGAAATATTCTTTTCGGCAGCTTTGTTCTTGATATAAGCTTTTAATTGCATTGCATTTTTTGTAATCATAAAAGCACCTCCATATAGTTTGCTATTTTGTTTTTTACACGCAGAATATCAGCATATTCATATAACAATTTGATATTTTTATTTTGAGATTTTGCATAGCGTTTCAT
>CAVGTH010000116.1:0-6080 GCA_963632045.1 Roseburia faecis
GTTCTGCTGTTTGCAGCTGACGGCAACGGATCTGCTGACCCGGCGGCTTTTGATTCTGCCGCAGGATTTTGCGTTGTTTGGCTTAAAGCCGATGTCCTATCCGATTGCAAAGGCGGTGCGGATGAGCATGAGCATTCCGTTTTTTTACGCGCCGTATCCGCTCAGGGACGCGGACGGGCGGCTGCATTATCTGGTGGATGGCGGCGTAGTCAGCAACTATCCGATCTGGCTGCTGGATCCGGAGGAGCATACGCAAAAAATGCCGACCTTTGGCTACCGCTTTTATTCGCCGAAGGAGCGGCAATGCCCGGAATGCCGCACCAACGCCAATTTTGCCATCTATGCAAGAGCGGTGGTCTCGGCGGCCTTAGATGGCTACGACAACCACGCCGCACGGTCGGGCGATGCCGATGACCGGCAAAGCATCTGGATATCGACCAAAATTCGTCAAAAAGATCAGGAAAGGGAAATCAGCGCCACGGATTTTGAAATTACCAAAGAAGAAGGCGCGGCACTGTTTGAAAACGGCTATCGCGCCGGGAAAGAATTTTTCGATTTGCGCTGCGGCCGGGACGGAAAGAGGGAGATAGCGGCAAAGTAAAACGGATGCGGTGATGCGGCGCATCCGTCAGCTGTCGAAAACAGCGTAAAATCGGAAAAAATGTTATGCTAACTTTCGCAGTCTGCCTTCCATTTTTCGATGTTTTCGCGGATGAATACATCGTCAGACAGATGCGGATATGCCGCCGAAACCCGATCCAGTTCCGCCGCCTGGCCGGGGGACAGGGTCGCTTTTGGATTAAGGCAGCCGATGTTTTGCATCAGTCCCTGGCGGTGCAGAATCTCATGCAGCCCGGCGATGCAGCCGCTTTTTCCTTTCAGTGTCCCCTTGACGCCGGTTTTTGCCAGCGGATATTCGTTGGGAATCGAGAGTGCACCCAATACCTTTCGTGCCAGGGCGGACGTCTCTTCCTCCCGATAGCCGATCTCCGGGTTATTCGCAACGGTTTCGCCGATTTGAATGATGTGCTCCCGTGCGTGATCGATCGCAAGATACAGAGCATCTTTGATTGCTTGCAGTGTCATTTTGTTTCCCTCCCAGGGTGGTTTGGCGTCCGTCCACGAAAAAAATTGTAGCACAGGGGTTTTAGGGGGTCAATGGAAAAAACGTAGATTCCGTACCGTTTTGGTACTTTAGCCGAAATTTCGCACCGCGGCAGCTTTGCGCTTTCCAAAACAGAAAACCGTGGTAATGCCGGGACTGTATTTATTCGATGTGCGTTTTGCGCGCGATAAAAATGTGCAAAAATGAGATATATATAAAAATGCTTTTTGCATATATAATAATGCTTGAGGTGATTCTATGTTTAAAGTACGCCATGGTGAGGAGACGACCAACCGAACCTTTCGGTTTCCAAAATCTTTGATGGATAAAATGTCGGTCATAGCACAAAAAGAAAATATATCACTCAATAACTTTGTTGTACAGTGCTGCGAATATGCCATAGAGCATTTTCAATCGTCGGATACGGAGTCGGAGCGGTGACTTACAGGCCAAAGGAATGTAGGTGCACGGTTTTGACAAAAACGGCGGAATATGCTATAGTAGGGTAGGATATGGAATAGGAATGAGGAGGATCAAAATGGTTCGGCCGCAGGAGATGATAAAATCGAAAAAGGATTTTGAAATCGGTTTTACAAGGATTGTGGAGCATACAGTGACAAGTTCGGCATCGGTGATTGTGACAACACTGGAGACGTTGATGCGTTCCGGCGCACTGCCGGCAGATTTGTTTGAGATGACGCATCGTGCGGCGGTTACCGCACGGGATCTGGCATCCAGAGTGAATGCGCTTTCGGAGTTGTTCAGCAGTGCGGATTCATTTTCAAAACCGCGCCCGGCGTCTTATGATATAGAACAGTTTATGGGCGTTTTGGTGGAACAGATCAACCAGTCGCTCGGCGATAAGCTGCGCGGTGATATTACTTTCCATATGGAGGCGGACGAGGACAGAAACGTGGTCTTTGACGCAAGACGGATTTCCATTATTTTGTACCATTTAATCGGAAATTCGATCAAACACGGCAGAACCGAGAATAAAAATGTGCGCGTGAGCTGCCGGAGAGAGTCGGGATCGATCGAAATCGACGTCCGTGACTTTGGCGGCGGTCTGCCGGATCGGGTTCGCCGCGATCCCTTTACTTCCAAGGGCGGGCTTGACGCCGGCCCAATGAAGAACGGGGTATTGCAGAAGATCACGGGACTGGGATTACCGCTATGCTATAAACTGGCTAAGGACATGGGCGGCGAACTTTCGGCGAAAAATATGAAAGGCGGCGCGAAATTTACACTGGTTTTGCCGCAGGAGACCAAGCGGCTAAAGGAGCCAAAGCGTTTTATTCCCGACGCGGTGCTGATGCGAAACTGTATGGCATCTGTTTTTATGGAGGAGGAGAACCATGACGATAACTTATGAATTTTCGGATTCTTTATATGTAAACATGACAAACCGCTGCTCGAACGCATGCACCTTTTGTCTGCGCAACAACCATGACGATGTCAACGGCGTGGATAATTTGTGGCTGACGAGGGAACCTACATTAGAGGAGATCAAAGAAGATTTCAAAAAACGGGACCTGACGAAGTATCGCGCGGTGGTGTTTTGCGGCTACGGTGAGCCGACCGAGCGTTTTGACGATTTGATCGCGGTTGCGCGGTGGTTAAAGCGCATAAGCCCAAGCACCCCGATCCGCTTAAACACCAACGGACAGGCAAATTTAATCATGGGACGGGACGTCACGCCCGAAATGCAGGGCTGCATTGATACGGTGTCGATCAGCTTAAATGCCGAAAATGCGGAAAAATACCAGAAAATTTGCAGAAGTGAAATTCAGCGTCAGGGAGTATATTGCATAGGAGGCTTTATGCTGGAATTACAGAAGATTACCATTGATGATAAGGAAATGTTTGACCGCTTTTTAAAGAGAAAGTGCAGCCGTAATTCGGAATTTACCTTTACCAATCTGTTTATGTGGAGAAAGAGTTACGACATTTGTTACCTTATTTTAAATGACATGCTCTGCATCATGCCGCAGCACAAGGGCAGCGCGCGGAGCGCGACCTTTCCGATCGGGTTTATGACCGAGGACGGCGGAGAATACGATATCAGGCCGGTGATTGAGACCCTGATCCGTCAGGCAGAGGAAGAGAACCGGGAGTTTTTGCTGCGGCTTTATGACGACAAGACGGTGGATCGGCTGGTGATGGCGTTTCCCGGCCGGTTTTTGATTACCGAGGACGTCAACTATTTTGATTATGTATACCGCGTGGAGGACTTGGTGCAGCTTTCGGGAAAGCGTTATCACGCAAAAAAGAATTTTGTCAATCGGTTTCAAAAGAGTTATGATTGGGCGTATCAGCGCCTCAGCGCCGAAAACGCCGGAGAGTGTATGGAGTTGTTTGCGCGGTGGAGCCAAAAGGAGAACGGAGATCCCGTCAGCATCGCGGAAGAGGCGGAGGCCGTACGGGAACTGTTTGAAAACTGGGACGCACTGGGCGTACGCGGCGGCTGCCTGCGCGTAGACGGGACGATGGTTGCCTTTTCGGTCGGAGAGCCGCTCTGCAAGGACACGGTGGTGATTCATTTAGAGCATGCAGACACCGATTATACCGGGGCGTTTGCCATGATGAATCAGCAGTTTTTGGCGCATGAATGGCAGGATTATACGTATGTCAACCGGGAAGAGGATATGGGAATTCCGGGGCTTCGGAAGGCCAAGGAGTCATACCGCCCGGCATTTATGGTAAAAAAATATGTGGCAACCTTGATGCCATAAAACGAAAGGGCGCAGGCGACTGCGCTCTTTTTGCGTTATGGTGCGGTGCATGACGGGGGCGCGGCGGTGCGGCGGTGCGGCGTCTTTGTATTTTTTGTCAGAAAAGCACAGAAAAACTTTTTGAAAAGCCATCTTTTTTTTCAAAAAAATGTTGAAACGGGGTCTATACTATGGTATAATATCACATTAGGGTATCATACACGTGCGTATGCCCGAAAAACCCCGGCACAAAGCGCGGCTTAGCGGCCGGAAACTGAAATGCAGCTTATTTGGAGGTGCGACGATTGTACAAAATAGTGAAGAAAGAGGTCTTAAACCCCACCGTCTCCCTGATTGAGGTGGAAGCGCCCTACATCGCCCGCAAGGCGGAGCCGGGACAGTTTATCATTCTCAGAGTGGACGAGCAAGGGGAGCGGATTCCCTTTACGATTGCCGACTTTGATCGGGAAAAGGGAACCGTAACGATTATATTCCAGATCGTAGGACAGACGACCGAACGGCTGAATACCTTAGAAGAGGGCGACAGCCTCCGGGATTTTGTAGGCCCCCTGGGCAAGGCTTCGGAGTTTCAGAATATCAAGACGGCAGCGGTGATCGGCGGCGGACTGGGAACGGCAATTGCCTATCCGCAGGCGAAAAAGCTGCATCATCTCGGCGTTAAGGTGGATATGATTAACGGATTTCGGAACCGGGATCTGGTGATTATTGAGGACGCGTGCAGAGAAGCCTGTACCAATCTTTATACCATGACCGATGACGGCTCCAACGGCAACAAGGGCTTTGTCACTGCAAAGCTGGAAGAACTGATCCAGGCCGGCAACCGCTATGACATCGTGATTGCCATCGGCCCGCTGGTGATGATGCGCGCCGTGTGCCGCCTTACTGAGCAGTACGGCATCAAAACGATTGTCAGCATGAATCCGATTATGATTGACGGTACCGGCATGTGCGGCGGCTGCCGCGTGACGGTGGGCGGCGAGACCAAGTTCGCCTGCGTGGACGGCCCGGATTTTGACGGACATCAGGTGGATTTCGACCAGGCAATCCGCCGTTCTAAGATGTTCTCTGAGGGAGAGCGCCTCTCCCGGACGGCACATCGCTGCAGATTGGAGGGAATGGATCATGCCTAATATGTCGCTGAAAAAGGTTATCATGCCGGAACAGAAACCCAATGTCAGAAATAAAAACTTTAAAGAGGTTTCCTGCGGCTATACAGAGGAAATGGCGGTCGAAGAGGCAAACCGCTGCTTAAACTGCAAGCACCGTCCCTGTATGGGCGGTTGCCCGGTCAATGTTAAGATTCCGGAATTTATCAGCCTTGTTGCAGAGGGCAAGTTTGAGGACGCCTATCATAAAATTCAGGAGACCAGCTCGCTCCCGGCGGTCTGCGGCCGTGTGTGTCCGCAGGAGAACCAGTGCGAAAAGTACTGCGTCCGCGGCAAAAAGGGTGAGCCGGTTGGCATCGGTCGTCTGGAGCGGTTTGTTGCCGATTGGTACATGAAAAACGGAAAGAGTGAGATTTGGGCCGCCGCGCCGAACGGCAAAAAGGTTGCCGTGGTGGGCGCAGGCCCGTCCGGCCTGACCTGTGCCGGCGACCTGGCAAAGCTTGGCTATGACGTCACCGTGTTTGAGGCGTTCCACACGCCGGGCGGCGTTTTGGTTTACGGCATTCCGGAGTTCCGTCTGCCCAAGGATATCGTCAAGGCGGAAATTGAAAAACTCAAAGCCATGGGCGTCAAGATCATGACCAACATGGTTATCGGCAAGGTTTTGTCGATTGAGGAACTGATGAAACAGGAAAACTTTGATGCGGTCTTTGTGGGTACCGGCGCAGGACTGCCCAGCTTTATGGGCATTGACGGCGAAAACTTAAACGGCGTGTACTCTGCCAATGAGTTTTTGACGAGAATCAATTTAATGAAGGCTTACCGTTTTCCGGAATACGACACCCCGATCTATATGGGTAAAAACGTGGTGGTTGTCGGCGGCGGCAACGTTGCGATGGACGCGGCGCGTTCGGCAAAACGCCTGGGCGCGGAGCATGTCAGCATCGTCTACCGCAGAAGTGAAGAGGAGATGCCGGCACGGCGTGAAGAGGTGCATCACGCCAAGGAAGAAGGCATCGAATTTAAGCTGCTTTGCAATCCGGTTCGGATTCTCGGCAGCGAGGACGGCTGGGCAACGCAGGTCGAATGCGTGAAGATGGAGCTTGGCGAGCCGGACGCATCCGGACGGCGCAGACC
>CAVGTH010000117.1:0-445 GCA_963632045.1 Roseburia faecis
GCTACCCCAGATCATGGTGGTATGCGACAAACTGGTGGATAAGGGTGCGTTTGAACGCAGTAATAAAGAAAAGACGCCGCAGGCGGACGAAAACGGCATTTTCTATGTCAACGGCCGAGTGCGCGGATACATCAACGGCTTTGTTGACGGCAGTCTGCACGGCGTGATTCGCGGTGAGATTCATGCAAAGGTCGATGTCGGTACCTCGGTGAACAAGCCGCCGGCCATTACGGATGGCAGAACGGCAGATCCGCTCTCCGACGCCGGTACAGAGGAAGAATAGAAAGGAGCGAGCAATCTTGCAGAAAAGGGAATACACAAAAATAACGCACGCTGCAAAATGGGGCTGTCACCGGATTGTCTCCTGGATTCTTTTGACGGCGGTACTCTTTGCCGCGATTCCTTATGTTGATATTGCAGCGGATGAAAGCATTATCAGCATCAG
>CAVGTH010000117.1:455-3184 GCA_963632045.1 Roseburia faecis
CATCAGCACGGCAGAGGACTTAAAAAACCTGGCAAACAATTGTGTTTATGATGCGTATTCAAAGGATAAAAAAGTTATTTTAAACAACGATATCGATTTGGCCGGAGAGAGCATCAAGCCGATTGCTGTCTTTTCCGGAACATTTGAGGGAAATAACCATACGATCAGTAATTTTGTCTTGGAAGAGAAAGGCTCGGAGAAGGCGTTTATCATTCGTCTTGCGGAAAACGCAACGGTGCGGAGTCTGACGCTTTCCGGTGAAATTAACGTCGTGCCGGATCAAAAGGCATCTACGGGTTTTAAGAGCACCCTTTCTAACCTGGCGAAAAGCTTTGGTTTAAAATATGAGGACGATACAGAAACTACAACCAACGTCGGCGGCATTGTTGCGACCAATTACGGCTCGGTGGTTGGCTGCGTGTTCCACGGGAAAATTACCGGCGATACCGCGGTCGGCGGCATTGTGGGTGAAAACCGTGTCAGCGGCGTGGTCGATTATTGTACCAACGATGCCGCAGTCGTCGGCAAGTCTCAGGTTGGCGGCGTGGTCGGCAATAACGCCGGAAGGATTGAAAGCTCCGGCAATTTTGGCGCAGTCAATCAGGAACTGGACGCGGTATACTCAGACATCGGCGGCATCGCCGGAAAGAATAGCGGTTTAATCCGTGGCTGCAACAACGGCGGCGAAATCGGCACCAACGGAATCGGCAATAATATTGGCGGTATCGTTGGCCGTCAAAAGGGTCGGATTACCGCATGCAATAACTATAAGACGGTCTGGGGACGTAAAAACGTGGGCGGCATTGCCGGCCGTTTTGAGCCGTTTACGGATATCGATCTCTCCGCAGAGGGGATCGAAGATCTGGTACAGACCGGCGTTGACGATTTCAAACAAACCAAAGAAAAGATTGAAAATTATGCGGATAAGGTCGGCGATAAAACGACCGGCATATTAGATGATATTCATTCAGTAACGGGGGATTTGGCAAACGCCGCATCATCGCTGCGATCCGGTGGCGGTAAAATCGGCGAACTGGAGGACGGGATTCTTTCGGTGACCGATTCGCTGACGAATCTTACCAACCGTCTGAGCGGTGAAGAACTTGATCGGGTCAACGAGACCATGGATAAGGTGCGATCTAGCACGGATACGCTGCCGGATACCCTAGACCGTATCGGCGGCGCAGCAGACGGCATTGCGGATGCGGCAAGCGGCATCGATGAGATGGCATCCAGCCTTTCCGGAAATGTTGACACCGGCATGGAGGATGCAAGGGAGCGCCTTGACGATTTGCAGCAGAGACTGGACGATTTAGACCGCCTGGAAAAGGATTATCTGATTCCGGCGCAGGACGATCTGACCGATATTCATGATGAGATTCTAAAATTATCGCGTTCGCTGCGCCGTGATTTTGGCGATATTTCGGATGCGATTACGGGACCGCTGAACCGAATTGACCGCGTGATGCAGGATATCTCGGATCGGATTCAAAAGATACGTGACTCCATTGATAAACTGCACAAGCTGCTGGACGATTTGCTCCAGAAGCTTCCGCAAAAACCCTCCAATGAAAGTGCCCAAAAGACGGTTGGATTTTTGTCATCGTGGTTTGATCGGTGGCTTGGCCGCTTTACCACAACCGTCTATGCGGACGAGGAAAAGAAGGTTGTCTCGGTCGAGGCGCCGCTCTACCGTGCGGTGGGCAGCGAATGGGTTGATATGGCAATCATTGACCAATGCTATAACGAGGGTGAAATTAACGGCGGCAGCTATGCCGGCGGTATCGCCGGGAATGTCGGCGTGGAATCCTCGGTCAAGGATGGGGAAAATGTAGAGATTTCCAACCCTGATTTTGTTGATCTGAAAGGATATGTGAAGGCAACAATACGGGAATGCATCACATCGCAGAAGGTAACGGCAAAAGAGGGGTATGCCGGCGGCATTGCCGGAAGTGCGGCTCTTGGCTGGATTTATGATTCGATCGGCGGCGGTGAGATAAAGGTCACCGACGGCGAATATGCCGGCGGTATTGCCGGTATGTCCGACGGAAGTATCGAACACTGTATCGCCATTACGGATATGGAGGCAAAAAACTACATCGGCGGCATTGCCGGTAAGGGAAAGAATATCAGACAAAGCTATACCTTGCCGCGCTATCAGACCGACGCGGAGCATCACGGCGCGATCGCCGGAATGGTAACGGGAACAATCGAGAATAACTATTTTATCAGCGAGGGTCTGCCGGGAATGGACGGCGCTGACTTTGAATCCGCCGCTGTTGCACTGCCGGCAGCCGAGATGACCGGAACCGGTACGCTGCCGGCTGCTTATGCAGGCTTTGCGGCAGAGGATTGGGTGATGGGCAGTGACGATATCTACCTGCCGCAAATTGCAGCGCTTGCGAACGTGGATAATGCACACAACGCAAGTTTGCTGCAGGGAAAATCGGCAGAAATGGCAAGATTCCATTTTCAGGTTTCCTTTTATCAGGACGATCAGCAGCTGGCACATTATACCGTGGACTATGATACCGTGCTTTCTAAAGAAATGATTCCGGTACTTCAGGAGAAGGACGGCTATTGTCCGCAGTGGGATAAGGACGTGACCCAGCCGATCCGCAGAAATACCGCGTTTTATGCCGATTATCAGGACGCGACCACCACGATCGCAACCTCAGAAAATCCGCCGGTTTTATTGGTTGAGGGGAATTTTCAAGACGGTACAACGC
>CAVGTH010000117.1:3284-5764 GCA_963632045.1 Roseburia faecis
GGCCCTATCGGAAGATTGCTGGCTATACGTTTCGCATTTCGCCGGAATACCAAGGAAAACTCCGCGTCCACGTTCGCGATGAGTCCGGCAAGGGAGATAAAATTGCGATTGTAAAGAATGGCAAAAATGAAGTGATTGACTGTGAGAGAGACGGCAATTACTTGATTTTTACATTGGATGAACAACAGGATTTTGTGGTATTGCATCAGGGACACGGGCTGTGGTTCTGGATTTTGCTTTTGCTCGGAATCGGAATTATCATTCTGGCGTTATGGTTTGGCTATCGTTTTTTGAGGAAGAAAAACAAGATTCCCGCATGGAAGATGCCGTGGCAAAAGACGGAAATTTCAGCTTGGCCGTCAAGGGAGGAACCCGGCAAGCTGCCGGAAGGATCGGACGAGTAGCTTTTTGATTTTGCATTTTTATCATTTTCATATTGATATGCACAGCACTTTGGCATAAAGCCATGGTGCTGTATTTTTTTCTCTGTTTTAGGAACACTAAAAAAAACAGAGAATGGAGATTAAAGATGCAGCAGACAATTTGGAATAAGGACATCGAAATGCCGCAGTATCCAACGCTTTCCGGCGATCATAAAACAGATGTGTTAATTGTAGGCGGCGGAATGTGCGGACTTTTATGCGCCTATTTTTTAAGCTGGACAGGGCTTGATTACTGCCTGGTCGATGCCGGGAAGATCGGTGACGGCATTACCGGAAGGACAACGGCAAAAATTTCCGTTTTACAGGGTTTTGCGTATCAGAACATCATGCAAAAGCTGGGAAGAGACGCGGCGCGGCTTTATTTGGAATCCAACGAATCCGCGCTGGAACGGTATGGAAATATCGCACAGAATATCGATTGCGACTTTCGGCGAAAGACGGCGTATACCTATACCATGAAGGATCGGGAAAAGCCGGAAAGGGAGGTGCGGACGATCCGCTCGCTGGGCGGAAATGCAGAGCTTGTCTCACAGACAGAACTTCCGTTTGCAACGCTTGGCGCGGTAAAAATGAAAAAACAGGCTGAATTTCATCCCCTAAAGTTCATCAAAGGGATCAGCCGGGGACTTCATATTTATGAAAACACCAGGATAAAAAATATTTCGGGAAAAAAGGCGGTTTACGACCGCGGCACCATAACCGCAAAAAAAATCATTCTGACAACGCACTTTCCGTTTTTGGATCGCATCGGTGGATTCTATCTAAAGCTATACCAAAACCGCTCCTATACCCTGGCACTTAAAAATGCGCCGCGACTGCACGGAATGTATATAAACGGTGACGGGAGCGGCGTATCGGCAAGATCGCAGGGAGAATATATGCTGCTGAGCGGCGGTGCGCACCGAACCGGAAAAAAATGCGGCGGATGGAGGGAGCTGCAAAATTTTGCGTCGCACTACTTTCCGTATGCCAAAGAAAATTTTGCGTGGGCGGCACAGGATTGTATGAGCCTGGACGGCCTCTCCTATGTCGGAAGATACTCGGCGCTCACCCCGGATTACTATGTTGCAACCGGGTTTAACAAATGGGGAATGACCGCCTCTATGAGTGCGGCAATGCTGCTGAGAGATCTGATTTTAGAACGCGACAACGAAATGGAAAAAATCTTCTCGCCTCAGCGCAGCATTTGGCACAGGCAGCTGCTTTGTAACGCCGGCGAGGTTATTCTGGACTTTTTTACGCCCACGGTAAAGCGCTGTCCGCATTTGGGATGCGCGCTGAAATGGAATGCCGCAGAGCATTCCTGGGACTGTCCCTGTCACGGCTCCAGATTTAGCGAGAGGGGTGCGCTGCTTGAAAATCCGGCAAATTTAAATCTGGGCAAAAGGGAGTAAGCTAAGCTATTTATGATATTTTCCGCCGTGGTTGATATTCATGGCACGGTAGATTTGTTCCAGCAAGACAACGCGCATCAGCTGATGCGGAAAGGTCATCGGCGAAAAACTCAGCTTTTGGTCGGCGCGGCTTTTTACGGCATCGCAAAGTCCAAGAGAGCCGCCGATGACAAAGACAAGCTGACTGCCGCCGTTTGCCGCAAAATCCGCAATGGACGCGGCAAACGCAGGGGATGTCATCGGCTTTCCCTCGATGCATAGCGCGGTGACGCGGGCGGCGGAAGGAATTTTTTCAAGAATGCGCTTTCCTTCCTTTGCAAGGATTTGCTCCGTCTCGCGCGGAGAGGGGGCATCCGGCGTTGGTTCGTCCTTGACTTCGATGATAGAGAGTTTGCAGTATCGCTGCAAACGCTTGGCGTATTCTCTGATGGCTGCCGTAAAATAATCTTCTTTGATTTTTCCGACGCATATGATAGAGATGTGAATCATGTGAAAACTCCTTTCGATCCCCTAGGCATAATCCGAATTCGCCTTAATTGGCGTCATTTTCGGCTTCCGTGCTAACGGATTGCCGAGTATTTTAACACCGTTTGGGCGGAAATCCACCTCTTAAAATCGAGTTCGGATTGCTAACATCAGGCTA
>CAVGTH010000118.1:0-2159 GCA_963632045.1 Roseburia faecis
TGGATGGGCTTTGCCCCAAAGGCAATGGTGATAACATCGCCGACTTTTACGTCATACGAGGCGCGCGCCGTCTTGCCGTTGACGCTGATCCGTCCGCTGTCGCAGGCCTCGTTTGCCACGGTACGGCGTTTAATCAGCCGTGACACCTTTAAATATTTATCAAGTCTCATTTTGTTGGTTCTCCTTTTCTTCAAATTCAGTGATATAGTGGGTTAAATAACGGCTCAGCGCCAGTTCCGGGTCGATGTGGTGCTTGCGGCATTGATCCGCAACCCGAAAAAGCAGCGCGCCGAGTCCCAACTCGTCCATCGAAAAATCTTCTGTCTGCGGTGCGGTGTATCCGGCCTTTTCCGCCTTGCGTAAAATCTTTTCCGCACGCATCAGCGCCGGGAGAGCGGCAGAGACGCCGCGCATCTCTTCCGCTACGGTTGCCTGGCTGCGATCCTTGCGTTTGATTTCGTCCCAGTCGGCAGGTTCGTTTGCCGTGCCGAACAGGTGCGGATGCCGATGCATCATCTTGCGGCATATCGCATCGGTGACGTCGTTAATATCATAGCTGCCTTCCTCGGCGGCAATCTGTGCATGAAATACCACCTGTAAAAGCACATCGCCGCTCTCATCGGCGATTTTTTGATCGTCACCGCTATCGATGGCCTCGACAAGTTCATAGGCTTCTTCGACAACATGTTTTTTAATGCTTTCATGCGTTTGTTCCCGATCCCACGGGCAGCCGTCTGCGGCGCGCAGCCTTTGCATGATGGAAAGCAGATCCTGAAAGTCGTATTTCTTTTGTTTCATTGTGATAACCCCATTACTTTAAAAGTTTGCATTTTGTTAAAATGGCGGCAATTTTTTCGCCCTTCGGCAGACGGAGAATATCGTCGCGCGCGATTGCCTTTACCGCAAAGACGGCAAAGAGGTAGGTCAGGGCGCAGACGCCGAGTTCTGCTGCAATCAGCAGCCGGCGCAGCCAAATATTGACTGCCGCGTTTTCTAAAAATCCGGGTCCGGTGACAAAGGTGCCGAGCACGAAACCGACGCCGCCCATAATCAGTGCGGCAAACAGCGGCTTTAGGATAAAGGTGCTCGGACGGAACTCGATTTTGGCGTGGCGGATAATCTGGGTAATGTTCAGCACTGCGATGATGGTGTAGCAGATAAAGGTGCCGACCGGTGCGCCGTCAATCCCAAGGTAAGGGATACAGAAGAAGTTCACCAAAACCTTGGCGATGCCGCCGATGATCATATTGATAACCGGCAGATAAACCTTGCCGTAGGCCTGTAAGATTGCGTTGGTGACCGAGACCACCGAGACCGGGATAATCGCGATACCCAAAATCGCCATAACGGATTTTGCGTTGGTGTCACCGAAGAGGAGGAAGAGGACTTCCTTTGACAGAGAGGCAAGCCCCAGCGCACAGGGCGCTGCAAACAGCACGGCGATGCGGATGGCGCTCTCGGTGATGCTGCGTGCCTCAAGACTGTTCTTTCGTGTGACGGCGGCCGAGATGGCCGGAACAACGCTCATGCCGAGCGCAACGACCAGAGTAAGCGGAAGGTTAAAGATCGTCAGTGCCTTGCCGGTGTACATGCCGTAGAGGGTAGAAGCCTCGTGCTGATAAAGCGTCAGCCCCTGCCAGCCCTCTTCAGCGACCTGAGTCGCAAATTTTGTTCCCTCGCGGAACATAAAATCGTAATGGGAAAGCACCTCCGGCCGGGTGACCAGGCGCCGGGTGATGGTTGCCATATCGATCAGCGAGGTTAGGGACGAGACAGACGCGCCGATGGTAATCGGAATGGCGATTAAAATCAGTTCCTTTAAAATGGTACGGTTAGAGCGCAGCGGTGCGGTTTGCGGCAGCCTTGCGCGGCGTTTTTTGGTGGCAAGATAGATGATGCTGAGCAGCAGAAAGGAAAGAAACGTACCGGTTGTTACACCGGAAATCGCACCGGCGGAGGCATAAACCGTCCGAAGGTGGAGGGACTGTACTTTCTTTGCAGCAAGATCCACGGCGGCGGACAGGTTGGTGTCAATCGCCATGTTCATAAAAAAGCTTGCTGCCAGCATGCCGACAATGAGCTTGGCAGAGGCTTCAATCACCTCAGAAAGCGCGGTGGGAAGCATATACATCTGCCCTTGAAAATAGCCTCTAAATCCC
>CAVGTH010000118.1:2169-2633 GCA_963632045.1 Roseburia faecis
CCGAAACCAGAGCCTCTAACTGATTATGAAACAGGAAGAGGAGCGCCGTACCGATAAAACCGACCGCGGCCAAAAAGCGCAGTGCGGTCTGAAAAATCCGTTTTGCGTCCTGTTCATGATTTTTGGCGGTGCTTTCCGCCACCATTTTTGAAATGGCGATCGGAAACCCGGCCG
Source organism: Roseburia faecis (assembly GCA_963632045.1). Classification (GTDB taxonomy): domain Bacteria; phylum Bacillota; class Clostridia; order Monoglobales; family Monoglobaceae; genus Ructibacterium. Next base: position 2,344 of record CAVGTH010000118.1, read on the forward strand.
TCGCAACGATAAACATAAAGGTGTAAATCTGATACGCGATATTAAAATAGCCCATTCCGTCATCACCGATTAAATTGGTAAGCGGAATTTTAAAAAAGGCACCGATGACCTTGACAATCAGGTTCGCGATTCCCAAAACCAAAGCGCCCTGCACAAATCCGTTTGTTTTGGACGTGTTTTTCTTCTCATTCAAAGCATCCAACTCCTCATCGTAGTGTCCGGCGAAAACCTATCTTATTATATTATACTTTCTAAAAAAAAACAACTGCTTTTCCTTATTTTTCTTGCCG
>CAVGTH010000118.1:2643-4180 GCA_963632045.1 Roseburia faecis
ATTTTATTCGGTTCTGATACAAAAAAAGGATGCAGGCGATTGCCTGCATCCCCGTTGGTTTTTTACTTATGCAATCATCTGATCGCTTTGCACCTCGTCCAGTGTGCGGACAACAGAATGCTTGATGGGCTTCCATTCTACCTTTTTAAACAGGGCAATGACCGCAATCGGAACATAAGTCAGCATAAAGATCGGGAAGGTAAATAAATTTAAAATCCGCTTTCCCTTGCTGCAATGAATCTGGTTCCATTCGGTGATGGTGGTGATTGTCCCCAGGATAAAGAACAAGCCATAAAAATTCAGTATCGTCTGCAAAAGCGTTTGCAGCAGAATCGGTGTTTCGGGCGACTTTGCAATCATGCCGAGCGGAATAGCAACCGCATTTACGATAGTGCTGATTAAGGTCAGCAGCATGGCCGGCATAATCGTCATCAGCATATCAAAGCAGGAAAAACTGCCTTTAAAGATACCGCGGAAGAGTTGACCGCCGTAGTTTGCAAACACCTGATAGAATCCCTTTGCCCAGCGCAGCCGCTGTGTATATGACTGACGGAACAGGGTCGGCTGCTCATCATAGAGAATCGCGTCGGCGCAGTAGCCGATCGTCTCGCCGTGGATTACACTGTCAACCGTAAACTCAATATCCTCGGTCAGAAGATGGTGAATCCAACCGCCGTTTTTGCGGATAATATCGGCGCTGACCAAAAAGCCGGTGCCGGAGATGGCACAGCTGGTATTCAGCTGCATTCTGGAATTGTTTAAGAACTTCGCCTCGCGCAGGAACCAAAGCGAGTAGCCGGCGGAGATCCAGTTGCTGCCGAAATTCTTAGAGTTACGGTAACTGGTGATGATGCGGTAGCCGGAAGAAAAGACCTTATTCATCTCGGCGATATAGTTCGGGTCCAAAAGATTGTCGGCGTCAAAAATCATGTAGGCCGCGTACGCCTTTTCGGCATAATCGCGGTTGATGATCTCAAACATCCAGTCAAGCGCATAGCCCTTGCCGACCTGCTTATCGTTAAAACGCTCATATACAATAGCGCCGGCAGAGCGTGCCACCTGAGCCGTGTCATCGGTACAGTTATCGGCAATCACAAATACGTCCACCAGATCGGACGGATAATTCTGTTTTTTGATACTCTCAATCAGCTGCGCAATCACCGACCGCTCGTTTCTGGCTGAAACGACAACGGCGTAGCGATGCAGTGTGTCGGTTTCAAAATGCTTTGGCTTTTTGAGAAGTCCGACAAAAATATAAAAAAACTGATATGCATAACACAAGGTAAACACAATGGAAATCATAAAGTTCAAATAAATGATTGTTTTCATAAGAATCCCCTTATCCCGTCTGCAAGCGCCGCAAGATAGTGTGCGCGGCACAGTTTCCCTTATAATCTGTTTCGTATTCTATAATCTATCATCTTACCATTACTTTTATATAGCTAAAATATAAATAACAAATAAATAAAAAATAAACTTTTTATAAACATATTGGAAAAATATAGAAAAAATCTATAAAATTCCCTTCATGTTGCGC
>CAVGTH010000118.1:4304-5692 GCA_963632045.1 Roseburia faecis
GAATAGAACCAAAACGAGGGAAGAAAAAGAAAAGCCGCTGCCAAACAAGGCGGCGCTGCCATGAGAAATATCTATTTGCGGATTTGTGCGTAAAAAGTCGGTCATGAATGGGGGTATCTTTTTTGAAAAATTTGTGTTATAATGACTGAGATATGCAAAAAAGCTGTAAAATGAGAAGATGGGAAGGGGTCTTTGACAATGATACGAAAATCTCTCATTGAATTTATTTTTGATGCGGCGTCCATTGAACGGTGGAACGACCACATCCGGCCGTCGCGCGGCTTTACGGAGCTGGACAAGCAGTCGCACAAGATGCTTTGTGCCTATGTGCTGGGAAAGCTGGATCCGGAGATCGATTGGGTTCGGCTGATTGAGGGCGGAATTTTTGAATTTTTGCACCGTTTGGTGCTCACCGATATCAAACCGCCGATTTTTCATCGTCTGATGGAGGAAAAGGGAAGAGAACTGAACGCGTGGGCGGTGGAGCAGATCATGCCGGAGATTGCCTCGATTCCCGGTGGCTTTGCGGAGCGGTTTGCGCGGTACTTTACGGACGAGACGGAGAGCCGGCGCGAAAAGGCGGTGCTGGAGGGGGCGCATTATCTTGCCACGCAGTGGGAGTTTGGCATTATCTATGATATGTGCAGACGGTACTACGGCATTGAAAATACCAGACATGAGATTGACAGTAAGCTGCAGCGGCTGGAGCGCATGGAATGTTTTTCGACCTTTATGCAAAACAAAAATTATCAGGGCTTTACCGATCTTTTGGGAGAACTTCGCTTTCAGCAGCGCTGGTCGCGTTCGCCCAGAATCCCGGAAACCTCGGTGATCGGACACATGCTGATCGTGGCGGTGATGTCCTATCTTTGTTCCTGTGAGATCGGTGCCTGTGCCCAGAGAGCCAAAAATAATTTTTTGGGCGGCCTGTTTCACGATATTCCGGAGGTTTTAACCAGAGATATTGTATCGCCGGTGAAAAACTCGGTGGAGGGTCTGGACGCCCTGATTAAAAATATTGAGCAGGAACAGATGGAGCGCGTGCTTTATCCCTTGATTCCAAAGGATTGGCAGGATGAAATTGCGTACTATACCAATGACGAGTTTGAAAATAAGGTGATACTGGACGGAAAGATTACCTTTGTGACCTCCGATGCCATGAACCAAAACTATAATCACGCAAGCTATCAGCCGGTAGACGGAAAGATTATCCGCGGCTGTGACCATTTGGCTGCCTGCGTGGAGACGTACGTTTCGCACACCTGCGGTGTAACCAGTCACACCCTGCAGGGCGCCAACCGGGAACTTTGCGCCCAGTATAAAAATTCCTGTATCGGCGGCATTGATTTTGGCTGCCTGTTTGACTATTTCAGAATTTAATACAGTGT
>CAVGTH010000119.1:0-5618 GCA_963632045.1 Roseburia faecis
GTCTTACGCTTTTTGATCAGATCCTGAATGGTAAAATCAATGCCATAAATGATGGCCTCGTCCAGATCGCGGTAACTGAGCGCACGCAGCTTGTCCACATCTTTATAGTCACGCCCCGGCTCAATGTAATCCGCGATATAAACAATTTTGGATAAAAGACTCATATTCGCTTTTCCGGTGGTGTGGTAGCGAACCGCGTCTAATATTTCCGTATCATAGATATCAAAACGGCTCTGCGCGATACATGCGCCGAGCGGTCCGTGCAGCAGGGTCGGCATATGCAGCTTCATCGCGTCCGGGATAATTCCGTATTCCTCCCGCAGCAGCCGCACCGCCTCCTGCGCGTCAATCTCCTTGGCGCAGTCGTGTACCAGCCCGGCAAGATACGCCTTATCTTCATCGGCGCCGTAATGTTTCGCCAGGCGCACCGACTCTTCCGCCACACCGATTGAGTGGCGGTAGCGTTTCTCGGAAAGGCACTGTTTTAAATTGGCTTTGATCTTCTCAATTTCCATATTGCTCTATGTGCTCCTTTTCGGCGCAGCATCAATCTGTGTACAGCCGATGCTGTTGAATATACTGAAAAACGGCCTCTGGCACCCAGTAGCGTATACTGCGTCCCTGCCGCGCCCATGCGCGAAGCTGCGTTGAGGAAACGTTTAAAACCGGCATATCCACAAAGGTAATCCCGGCGTCATACATCTTCTCCAGCTGGCGCTTTTTCTCTTTTAGTTTTTTTTCTGAAATCCCGGCACGGTTCACCGCCGCGACATGGCAGACAGAAAAAATGCGTTCCGGCTCCCGCCACGAATCCATATAGTCAAGAGAATCCGCGCCGACGATGAACACAAGCTCCGCATCCGCATATTTTTTTTGCAGTTTTTCTAAGGTCTGATAGGTATAACTGTCTCTTCCGCTCTCCGCCTCGATCGCATCCGCGATAAAGTGGTCGTTATCTGCCACGGCGGCGCGCACCATTGAAAGGCGCGTCTTGGGCGGCAGCATATGCGAACTGTCCTTATAATAAACGCCGCCGGTCGGAATAAACAGAACCGAATCAAGCTGCATGGTTTCAAAAACCCGCTGCGCCATCGCCATATGTCCGATATGGGGGGGATCAAACGTCCCCCCCATGATTCCGATTTTCTTCATTTTAATAGAACAGTGCGCTGCTGACGCCATCGTCCATCAGCTTAATTCTGCTGCCTTTTTCATTGGAATCATACAGCTTTCCGGTCGGCTCTTCGCCGTTCTTCTTCAAAAGCAGGATTCTGCCGTCCTTCTTTAATCCGTATGAGGTGACCGCCTGGTCGATCTCACGGATTCTTCCCTTTGTCGTTACACACTCAATGGTGCCGGAATTGATCGGCGTCGACTGTACATCCCTTGCGTAGACCATAATACTGCCGGCACTGTCGTAGGTGTATGCACCGGCGCAAACCTCCTCCGTTAAGGTTACGGTGTTGGAGTTGGTATAAGCCGCAAGGCTGACTGTTGCCAAGTCTCTGTTGTAGTTTGACGCAAACCGCACTACGGCGCCGTCCGCTGAAACATCGCAGCTATACGCCTCGTCCGAAATCCGTTTTTCGGTGCCCACATAGCCGTTGATGATGCTCATGGTAATCAATGCGCCCTTGCCGCTCTCTTCATTATAGCCGCTGATATAAGCCACTCTTGAAAAATCGTCGCTGATATCAAACTGCGGACGGAGCGACACGTTTTCTTTGATGACGGTCACTGCGTTTGCAACCTTTTGCGAAGTATTTTCGCCGGAAGCTGCCATATAATAGTCGCTCTTATCCGTCTCGGCGTACGTCTTGGTATAAATCACCGCGCCCTCGTCCTTGCGCACACGTACCACCTTGGTGATCTCGTCCGCCATAACATTGGCGCTGCCGGCGGCAAGATCCAGATAGCTGAGCGTCTGGAAATTATCGTGATAGTTACTGTAAGCGTAAGCCGCCTCGTTTTTGCTCAGCAGCACCGGCGGAAGAAATGCCTTTTCCGCGCGCACTGCCGGCTGTTCGCCCTCTTTTTGGGAATACAGGCTATACGTTCCTGCGTTTACGTCATAATCCTTTGCGTAAAGGTAAATATCGCTCTTCGGGGTTGTCCCGAATACAAATGCAACCTTTTCATCGATCGTCTGGCTCTCCGTGCCGGCATCCTTGCCAAAGGCACGCAGGCACAAATCACCGGTATTGACGATCGGATTGAAGTTTTTGATATACAGCGCCTTTTGTCCGTTCTGTGCAAACACAAAGTTATCACTGCAAATATCCTGTGACACGCTGACCGGCTCTTTCATATCCGGGTTCCAGTAGCAAAGTTCGCCGTGGTAGCCGTTATCGTCGGTATTCTTCAAATACAATACGGACTTTCCGTCCTTTGCAATCACCATCTTGTAATAAACGGAAATCGCAACCAGCGTCCGGCTCTTGCGCGAATCATTCTGGCAATATACCAGATCGCCGCGGCCGGTATTCATGTCCACATTCTCCATAAAGAAGGTGTACATGCCGTCCTCCGAAACATGAATCAGCTGCTTTTCGGTCGGAATGGCCTTTTTATACACCTTGGGATCCTCCACCTTTTTGGAAGAGGACGACTTTTTGCTCTGGCTTGTGCTCTGTGCCGGCTGCTGCGTCGCCTCCGGGGCTGCCGCCTCGGCCGCCACCAGTTTTTCACTCAGCTGCATCGGCTTTTTGTCATAAACCATGTAAAGCTGGTTGTCCTTGGTATAAATGGTTGGGTACATAACATCGCCGTCCATCATGCCTGCAAACAGGTTGATCGTGCCGATAATCAGCGCAACCACCAGCACGGCAACGCCAACGCCGATGACAAATCTGCGGTTCTTTTTTTCGTCCCGTTCCGTCCGGTTCTGCCGCGGTTTTGCCGCACGGAGGGCGGCCGCTTTCTCCTTGGCGCTGCGGCTGAGTTTCTGCGCTGTACCGCGGCGCGTGCCGATACGGCCGACATGCTTGCCTTGGCTGCGCCGCTGACGCCGAAGTTCGGCGCGCTGTGCTGCCTCCTCCATCTCTTCCCGGCTGCGCATATGAAGTTCCGGATGCTTTTTCTCATCTTCGCTCTCCGTCTTTTCTGCCGGGAAAATATCGCCGGTACGTTCCTTGCCGAGTCCAAGATCCATATCCGCAATCGCCTGGCGGATTTCGCCGGCGTCCTTAAAGGTTAAGGTATATTGCAGATCAAAATCATAACTGTCTTTATCCGGATCAATCGCCGAAAAACGACCGGTATCCTGACTTGTCACATCCTGTCCTTTTCCCGCTCCGTTTTCTGCTTCCTCCGCAATCACGGCCTTGCAAAACGGGCAAACCGTTTCATGATCTGATATGGTTTTATGGCATTTCGGACATTGCATGAGAATCACTGCCTTTCTCGCTTTTGTATAAATTTCAGCTTTTTTCACCTATTTTGATCACATAATCACAATTAGTATAACATATTTTTTTTCAAATTACAACCATGTTTTACAACTTTTCGTATTTTACAATTTTATCCGGCGCTAAAAAGCCGTCCGCGGCAGATCTGTTTTACGAATTGCATTGACCGGGCACCCAGCCTTTTCGGCAGAGTGCATCGGCAAACGCCGGATATTTTTTGATCAGACCGCAAAGATCCACGCAGTAGCCGGCAAGGTTCATCGTCATTTCTGTGCCGTTTGCAAAAACACTTTTGCCGCAGGAAAGAACGCCCCGGTCAAAATCGATCCGCAGGGTACACGCCGTCGGAATCTGCCGCACATTCCCATAAACCTCCGGTTCAATGCCATATTCTCCGCAAAGCCGGTCACAGATCGGCTCTGCACGTTCCGGGCTTTTCGTGACGATGCAAAGCCGCTGCACATGTGTGCAAAGCTTTGCCAAAAAACGCTCTGTAACGATCCGGCAGTCCCGGTCAAAAATCCAGGCGTTCCATGTTTTCGGATCAATCTGCACCGTGGAAAACAGCGCGTCCAGACATTCTTCCCATTCTTCCGGTCTGATTTTGCGCACCAGCGTCTCACCTTTGCAAGGCGGTGCGCATAAAAATGCGGCGGCACACTCTATCGTCATGACCGCCGCACATATCTTTTGTTTCTTCATCAAACGCATGCCGCACCACCGAAGGCAGGCGCGCAGCCACCGCGGCATTTTTTCAAGTTCCTCCGCAGTGTATGCATATTCTGCGACAAGCACCGCGGCATCCGTCACAAACGTTTCTTTGACCGCAACGGGAAACCGCAGCTTTTGCAGCAATCCCGCCTTTTCCTTTCGCACCGTAAAGAGTCCGAGGCGCATCACCGGCTCAAATACTCCACGGCCGCCTGAAGCTGATCGTCCTCCTCCGGGGCAAGTGCCGTCAAACGCGAATACTTTTGGGCGTCCATCGCAACAACTTCGTCCGGCGTGATTCCCTCACCGTGAATGCACACACCGTTTGGCGTATAATAACGCGCAACGGTGACGGATAAAACGCTGTCCTTGCCCAGGTTATAAACGCCCTGCACAATGCCTTTGCCATAGGTTTTTTCACCGATCTGATAGCCGATTTGATAATCCTTCAGCGCCCCGGTCAAAATCTCACTGGCCGATGCGCTGCCTCCATTGGTTAAAATCACAATCGGAATCTTGGCCGCATCGCCGGTCGCGGGATAATCCACTCTGGAGCCGGCTTTGTCCATGGTATAAACAATGACCTTGCCGTCCTCGACGAACATATTTGCCACCTTTGCCGCCTCGTCCACCAGGCCGCCCGGATTATTCCGAAGGTCAATCACCAGTTTTTTCATGCCCTGATTTTGCAACTCCTGATAGGACTTTGCAAACTTTTCGGACGTTCCGTCCGTAAACTGGGTAATCACAATCTTACCGATATTGTCCGTCACCATGCTGCCGCTTACATTTTGTATCTCGATCGCCTTACGGGTCAGCGTAAGTTCCTCCGTCTCTTGCGTTGCCGCACGCATCACCGTCAGCGTTACCTCGCTGCCCTCCATACCGCGCATACGGTTTGCCGCCTCGTTCAGCTGCTGCCCCGTATAGGTTTCTCCGTCAATTTCTAATATTTTATCGCCGGTTGTAATCCCTGCCGCCTCTGCCGGAGTACCGGCAATCGCCGAAACAACCGTGATACTGTTATCCTCGGTATTATTTTCGATATAAAGCCCCACGCCCTGGTAGTTTCCCTCCAGGTTTTCCATATATGCGTCCGCCTCATCACCCCAAAGGTAGCCGGTATACGGATCCCCGGTTGCCGCCGCGATGCCCTGCAGCGCCGTGTTGCTGTACGTTTCGCTGTCCACATCCTGATAGTAGTTATGCTCAATCAGCCGGCTGACATAAGTAAACCGCAGCAAATCCCCAAACGCCGTAAACCCGAACGGATTGATCGCACCGATGGTTAAAAACGCCGTCACCAAAATCAAAAGAATGGCACAAATCACCAGAACCGATTTTTTGATATACATTGTGTCTCGCCTCGTTTCTTAAAATTAAAAGGAAAAGAACTGCATCGCGTCCACCGCAGTACCGTTTAAAATAACCTCAAAGTGAAGGTGCGGCCCTGTCGAATTCCCGGTGGAGCCAACCCGGCCGATTTGATCGCCCTGGTTT
>CAVGTH010000120.1:0-4436 GCA_963632045.1 Roseburia faecis
GCACATGGGCAAGCCCAAGGGTGAGCCGAAGCCGGAGCTGTCTTTGGCACCGGTTGCCGCACGCCTGTCCGAGCATCTCGGCAAAGAGGTTGTTTTTGCGGCAGACGATAACGTGGTTGGCGAGAACGCAAAGGCTGCGGTTGCTGCCATGAAGGACGGCGACGTGGTACTTTTGCAAAACACCAGATACCGTGCGGAGGAGACCAAGAACGGCGAGGCTTTCAGCAAGGAACTGGCTTCACTTGCCGATATGTTTGTAAACGACGCATTCGGCAGCGCACACCGTGCACACTGCTCGACGGTCGGCGTGACGGAATACTTAAAGCCTGCGGTTGCCGGCTATCTGCTCGGCAAGGAGTTAGACTTTTTGGGCAACGCGATTGATAACCCGGTACGGCCGCTGGTTGCAATTCTGGGCGGCGCGAAGGTTGCAGATAAGCTGAACGTGATTTCCAACCTTCTTGATAAATGCGACACGCTGATCATCGGCGGCGGTATGGCATATACCTTTATGAAAGCAAACGGATACGAGGTCGGCAAATCATTGGTTGACGATGAAAAGATTGAGTATTGTAAAGAGATGATGAAGAAAGCAAAGGATCTCGGCAAGACGCTGCTTCTTCCGATCGACACCGTTGTAACCAAGGACTTCCCGAATCCGATCGATGCGGAAATCGAAGTAAAGACCGTACCGGCTGACGCAATTCCGGCTGATATGGAAGGCCTTGACATCGGCGAAAAGACGCGTGAATTGTTCGCGCAGCAGGTTAAGACGGCAAAGACGGTCGTTTGGAACGGGCCGATGGGCGTATTTGAAAACCCGACTCTGGCAAAGGGTACCATTGCCGTTGCAGAGGCTTTGGCGAACACGGACGCAACCACCATTATCGGCGGTGGTGACAGTGCGGCAGCAGTCAACCAGCTGGGCTTTGGCGATAAGATGACCCACATCTCGACCGGCGGCGGTGCTTCGATGGAATTCTTAGAGGGTAAGGAACTGCCCGGTGTTGCAGCACTGGACGAGAAATAAGATGCAAAATAAGGCCGGAGCATGAAAATTGTTTCGGTCTTTTGCCTGTCGGCATGCGATAGCCTTGTGCCGCGCAAAACAGGCGAAGATACCCAGTACAGCGTCAAAATGCGCAATGATACGCTAACCGGATATTCGCATAACAAAGAAAGGATGATATATCATGAGAAAAAAGATTATTGCAGGAAACTGGAAGATGAATAAAACCCCGTCGGAGGCAAAGGCTCTGGTCGCTGCCATGAAGGATAAGGTGAAAGACGCGGCGTGCGATGTCGTTGTTTGCCCGACCGCAATCTGCATTCCTGCGGTGGCAGAAGAATTAAAGGGCAGCAATATTGCTATCGGTGCACAGAACATACACTTTAAAGAGAGCGGCGCGTACACCGGCGAACTGGCCGGCAACATGTTAAAGGAGGCCGGCGTTTCCTACGTGATTATCGGTCATTCCGAGCGCCGTCAGTATTTCGGCGAGACGGACGAAACCGTGAATCTGAGAACCAAGGCGGCAATCGTAGCCGGCCTTACCCCGATCGTTTGCGTGGGTGAGAGCCTGACCGAGAGAGAACAGGGCATTATGGACGATACGGTGCGCCGTCAGACCAAGATTGCATTTTTGGGTATTTCGGCAGAGGACGCCAAGAATATCGTTATCGCTTATGAGCCGGTTTGGGCGATCGGCACCGGCAAAACAGCAACGGCGGATCAGGCGGATGAGGTTTGCGGCATTATCCGTGCAACCATCTGCGGCCTGTACGGCAATGACGTTGCAGAGGCAATCCGGATTCAGTACGGCGGCAGCATGAACGCCGGAAATGCGGCAGAGCTTTTGGCAAAGCCGAACATTGACGGCGGTCTGATCGGCGGCGCAAGCTTAAAGGCCGAGGACTTTTCGATCATTGTTGCAGCAGCAAAATAAGGCAGGAGGCAGAAAGACTATGAGCAAAAAACCGTATGCATTGATTATTATGGACGGTTACGGCGTCAACGAGCGCCATGACGGAAACGCAATCTATGCGGCAAAAACCCCGAATATGGATCGGTATATGAAAGAATGCCCGCATACGATCGTACACGCATCCGGTATGGACGTTGGTCTGCCGGACGGACAGATGGGCAATTCCGAAGTAGGACATACCAACATCGGCGCAGGACGGATCGTGTATCAGGAGCTGACCCGTATCACCAAATCCATCTCGGACGGCGACTTTTTTGAGAACCCGGCATTGCTTGATGCAGTGGAAAATTGTAAAAAGAACGGCAGCGCTCTGCACCTTTTGGGTCTGCTCTCAGACGGCGGCGTGCACAGCCATAATCAGCACCTTTACGGCCTGCTTCAGCTGGCAAAAAAGAACGGACTTGACAAGGTGCATGTCCATGCCTTCTTAGACGGCCGTGACGTACCGCCGTCCTCCGGCGCGGATTATGTGGAAGAGTTGGTCGCAAAAATCCGTGAAATCGGCGTTGGCGACGTTGCCAGCGTGATGGGACGTTACTATGCCATGGATCGTGACAACCGCTGGGAGCGTGTGCAAAAGGCATATGCCGCAATGGTTCTTGGCGAGGGTAACACCGCGGAGTCTGCGGTGACTGCCGTAAAAGAGAGTTATAACGAGAAAGTTACGGACGAGTTTGTCGTTCCGACCGTGATTGTAAAGGATGGCGTCCCGGTAGGAAAAATTCAGGAGAACGATTCGGTGATCTTTTTCAATTTCCGACCGGACCGTGCGCGGGAGATTACCCGGACGATTGTTGATCCGGAATTTAACGGATTTGAACGTTCTTATTTTAAAACCTGTTATGTGTGCATGACCCAGTATGACGCGTCCATGCCCAATGTGGAGGTTGCGTTTAAGCCGGAGACGCTGGTGAATACCTTTGGAGAATACATCAGCCGCAAGGGGCTGCGCCAGCTGCGTATCGCCGAGACGGAGAAGTACGCGCACGTGACGTTCTTCTTTAACGGCGGTGTAGAGACCGTGTGTGACGGCGAGGATCGCGTGCTGATCAATTCACCCAAGGTGGCAACCTATGATTTGCAGCCGGAGATGAGTGCACCGGAGGTAACCGACGCCGTGGTTGCACGCATCGAGAGCGGCGAATATGACGTGATCGTATTAAACTTTGCAAACTGTGATATGGTTGGACATACCGGCGTTTTTGAGGCTGCTGTGAAAGCGGTGGAGACGGTGGACACTTGCCTTGGACGCGTGGTAGACGCCATTCAAAAGATGGGCGGTATGGCGCTGATTACCGCTGACCACGGTAACGCAGACCAGATGGTGGATTATACCACCGGCGGTCCGTTTACCGCGCACACCACCAATGTGGTGCCGCTGGTGCTGGTCGGCAAAGAGGGCGTTTCGTTAAAGCCCGGCCGTCTGGCAGATCTTGCGCCCACCATGCTGGATTTGATGGGGCTGGAAAAACCGGCAGAAATGACGGGCGAGAGCCTGATCCAAAAAGACTAAAAAGATATATAAAAGGGACGAGGAATTTTCCTCGTCCCTTTGTGTTATGTGGGGTCGCTGTCTTTGGGCGGTTCCTCCTCCGCGGCGGATGCCGATGGCCGGTGCGGTGCGCCTTTTCGTTCACGCCCCTCTAAAATATCCAGTGCGATGATGCGCAGCATTGCAATCAGCGGTACGGCAAGGAAAATGCCGATAAATCCAAACAGGCCGCCGCCGATCAAAATACCCATAATGACCCAGAACGGGCGGACATTCAGCGAGCCGGACAAAAGCTTTGGCTGGATAAAATTCGCGTCCAGCTGCTGCAAAACAATCAAAACGGCTACCACAATCAGTCCGGAGGTAAAGTTCTTGGTAAACGCGGTAATCAGCCCGGCAAGCACCGTTGCGGTGATGGCGCCGAAGTAAGGAATCAGGTTAAACAACCCGGTAATCAGCGCCAAAAGCAGTGCATACTTTGTCTTTAAAATGCCCAGCGCAACAAAGGATAACAGAAAGATAATTGCCGCGTCGGTCAGCTGACAGGAGATGTAAAGGTGGATAAATTCATTGACCTTTTTGAGATAGCGCCCCAAAAAGCTGCGCCGCGCCGCAGGAATAAAGCTTTCTGCAATGCGGGTGCAGGTTCTTTTCATCCGGTGGCGGTCAAGCAGAATATAGATCGAAATGATAATCCCCAAAAAGGTGTGAAACAGGGCGGTGCCTACGCTGACAACTCCTTTTGCGTAGCGGTTCATGGTGTCAAAGCTGAACTCGCTGAGCAGCCTGTCGGCCGAGAGCAGGTTCTTGTTCAGCAAGGTTTCCAGACTCTTGCTGCTGAATTCGTAAATGCCAAAGGAGTTAATCCAGGAGATAAAGCCCTGAATCAGACTCGGCAGCTGATCGATCAGTTCGCCGATGCTTTCCATCAGTGCCGGGATGATGGCAAACATTAACAG
>CAVGTH010000120.1:4446-5500 GCA_963632045.1 Roseburia faecis
AGGGTAATCAGCGCAATAAACACCAGATAAATGGTTGCGGTGGCAATGCCGCGCCGGTATTTGACAAGCGGCGCAAGATTGGTTTTTTGAAAAAACGACTCCAGCTTGCGGCATGGGGTGTAGAGGACGTATGCAATACAAAAGCCGATAAAAAACGGCGTCAGCAGTGCAAAAAAATCCCCGATCCAGTTGAGCAGATCGCCAAAATTGTCAAATGTCTTATAGACGGCGATCAGCGCAACGCCGAGTACAAATAAGCCGATATATTTTTTCAGTTCTTTCAGCCACATGACGGGCACCTCGCTTTTTCACGCAGTATTTCTATAAATTTTCCTGTTTAAACTGTTGTTCTTGGATGATTTTCTCCCGGCTAGGCGCGCGGAAATCGAACCGTATTGGAATCAAATCCTACCTGTCTACCAGTATATCATATTTTATCCAATTAGTAAACCAAAAAAAGAAATCCTTTCAAAAATGAGAGAAAAAGCGGCGTATTTTGTGAAAAATAAGGTATGACACAGATGAATTATGCGGCGGAATTAGGAAAAAAGACCAAAAATAAAAAAATTGCAATTTTTGATTGACAAATGAAAAAAAAGGGAGTATAATGACCTCAAGATTTGAGAAACGGAACACAAAGGCGTGTTCGGCGAAATGCCGGACGCGCCTTTTTTTCGTTTTATCATGCTTTAATTTTAGTGAGGGGAGAGAATCTTATGACTGAAATGACAAAGATTGAGATCATCACAAGACAGAGTAAGTTGGAGAGTTTAAAGAATGCTTTAAACGAAATCGGAATTACCGGTATGACGGTAACCAATGTACTGGGTTACGGTGTACAAAAGGGGCAGAAACATAAGTACAGAGGTGTGGATTACAGCGTTGACCTTCTGCCGAAGGTAAAGGTAGAGATGGTGGTATGTTCCATCCCGGTACAAACCGTGGTTGACGTTGCGCTAAAGACGCTGAGAACCGGTGAGATCGGCGACGGTAAGATTTTTATATCGCCCGTAACCAGAGTCATCAAGGTCAGAACCGGTCAAGAGGATCAGGA
>CAVGTH010000121.1:0-5470 GCA_963632045.1 Roseburia faecis
TTCGGGGATGAAATAAAAACCGCCGTAAAAACGGCGGTTTTAACTACTTTGGTCGAGGTGACAGGATTTGAACCTGCGACCCCTTCGTCCCGAACGAAGTACTCTACCAAACTGAGCCACACCTCGACAACGTTCATGATTATACCACATACTATGCCCTGTTGTCAAGGACTTTTTCGCTTTTTTTCAATATTTTTTCTTCAAAGTTTTATTTGAAATCGTTTTGCAATGATTTCCAAAAATAAGAGCACAATTTTTGCTTTATATCAAACGGAGCCCGGTCAAAGACCGAACTCCGTTTTACACTTTTCATCATTCTGATTACGAATAAGCAAGCGTCGTCATAAGCGCCATCTCAGCCTGACTGACATCCATTCTGGTATGTTGTACCACAATCGGAACATCGCTTTCAACCACGATGGCATAGGGCACCTCGCGCGGAATCTTCTCGCCTCGATCATTGACGATTTTATCAAGACGAATGTGGTTCGTTCTGTCATTTTCACAGATTGCGGTAAACACCTTCATCGGATCTCTGTCCTCAAAATAGATTGCAATCTTAATATTTGCGGTCTTTCCGGAAAGATTTAACACACATACCGCTTCATGACTCACAAAGTCTCCGCTTGATGTCGCATTCATAAAGCCGTCGCTGATAACCCACTCTTTTTTCCCTGTCATGAAAGTTCCCTCCGGTTTTTGTAACATGAACCCAATGTCACCTTACGTCATATCCTTACAGGGTGCCAAACAGACGGTCGCCGGCATCGCCGAGACCCGGAATGATATACCCGTTCTCGTTCAGTTTTTCATCGAGCGCCGCAACATAGATATCCACGTCCGGATGTGCCTCCTGGACGGCCTTAACGCCCTCCGGCGCGCCGATAACGCATACAAGACGAATATTCTTTGCACCGCGTTTTTTGATAAAGGAAATTGCTGCGCTGGAGCTTCCGCCGGTCGCAAGCATCGGATCAAGAACCAAAACCTGGCGCTGTTCAATATCGCTCGGCAGCTTGCAGTAATATTCTACCGGCTGCAATGTCTCATGATCCCGGTACAGGCCGATGTGTCCCACCTTTGCCGCAGGAATCAGGCTCATCAATGCGTCTACCATGCCAAGTCCGGCACGCAGAATCGGCACCAGTGCCACCTGACGTTCAATCACCTGTCCCTTGGTGGTAGCAACCGGGGTTTCTACCTCTACCTCTGTCATTTTTAAATCTTTGGTCGCTTCATACCCCATCAGCAGCGCAATCTCGTTCACCAAGGCGCGAAAATCTCTGACAGAGGTATTCTTGTCCCGCAGCATCGCAATTTTGTGCGAAATCAGCGGATGATCCATAACAAACAGTTTACTCATAACGGTTCCTCTTTTCTTTTTAGAGTTTAAAATCTACACCCTTTTCGGATGCCTTTTCCTCATCTGCCACAAACTCAAAATCCTTACCGGGCATAGCCGCATTCAGCACGATACCCAAAATTGCTGCAATTGCAAGACCGGTCAGCGTAATGGTGGTTCCGAACACTTCAAACGAAATACCGCCGATATTGTTAAAGCCCAGCGCGGATACCAGGATGGTTGCCGCGATAATGATGTTACGGCTCTTGGAAAGATCCACCTGATTTTCTACCAGGTTTCTGGTACCGATGGCAGAAATCATACCGTAGAGAATCAACGATACACCGCCGATAACCGCCGTCGGGATCAAGCTGATGCATGCAGCTACCTTTGGCGAGAAAGACAGCACGATTGCAAAATATGCTGCGATACGAATGACACGGGGATCATAAACCTTAGTCAGCGCCAATACGCCGGTATTCTCACCGTAGGTCGTGTTCGCCGGACCGCCGAAGATTGCCGAGAAGGACGTTGCCAGTCCGTCACCGGTCAGAGTGCGGTGCAGGCCGGGATTTGCGATGAAGTTTTTACCAACCGTAGAACTGATAGCCGAAATATCACCGATATGCTCCATCATGGCAGCAAGCGCGATCGGAACAATCGCAATGATCGCCGTAACCGCCTTTGCGCCGTCACGCACCATAAAGACAGAACGCCCAAAATCAATCGGAAGTCCGAACCAAGCTGCGTCGGAGAGTTCCTGCAGCTTTATCGGGTCAAACACCTCTACGCCGCAAAGCTGCATCACAATCGACACCAGCACCGATACCATAATACCGATCAGGATCGGAACAATCTTAATCATTCCCTTGCCCCATACGTTACATACCACGATGGTTGCAAAGGCAATGATAGCAATCGGCCAGTTGCTCTGGCAGTTGGAAATTGCAGAAGGCGCCAGAATCAGACCGATCGCAATAATAATCGGGCCGGTCACAACCGGCGGGAAGAATTTCATAACATTTTTAACATCGCAGAGTTTAAACAAGAGTGCAAGCACTAAGTACAAAAGACCTGCAAAAACAACGCCCAGGGACGCATACGGCAGCATCTCCATATTAGGTGCACCGTCAATCAGCGGCGCAATGGCTGCATACCCTCCCAAAAATGCAAACGACGAACCCAAGAACGCCGGCACCTTTCCGCCGGCAATCAAATGGAACAACAGTGTTCCGAGACCTGCCATCAACAGCGTTGTCGAAACACTGAGACCGGTCAGCAGCGGTACCAAAACCGTCGCTCCAAACATTGCAAACATATGCTGCAACCCTAACACATAATCCTTTCCCGTCAGTTTTTTCAAAACCGATTCCCCCTTTTGTTTTCTTTTGTCAAAGCCTTGCCTTTTTTTCTGAAAAAAGCAAACCTCCGCCTGATTTTGGGCAAAATTTTTTTGCCGTTGCCGGCAAAAAACACAGAATACCCAAATTTTCTCTATTATATACTAAAACAAATCATTTGTCTACACCGAAATGAAAAAAATTTGAAAAAATTTTCTCTGTTTTACAAAAAGCGCCGTTTTACGCCGAAAAAAGGCACAAAATATAAAAACACTTTATATTGAGGAATCAAGCGGCAGCTTTTTCTGCCGCCTGATTCTGCCTTTCCTCAAAAAGCACCCATCTCTTTTAAACTGATATAATCTCCGCCGCCGACAATAATATGATCGATCAGATCAATGCCAAGCGTTCTGAGACCGCTGTCGATTTCCTGCGTCATTGCAATATCGCTTTGGGAGGGAACCAGATATCCGGCCGGGTGATTATGAACCAGGAACACGGAATCCGCCTCAATATATAAAGCAAGTTTAATGACCTCACGCGTGTAGACCGGCACCTCATCCAGGCTCCCCTGTGCGATCCGATCCAGACGGTACACTCTTTTGCTCGCATTCAGGCTAACCATATAGCAGGCCTCGGTAAGCTTTCCGTAAAAGATCGACTTGGCGTACTCACCCATTTTCTCAAGCGTGTCAAGGCAAGGCTTACTTTTTCCCTCTTCATCCATTCTGCAGCGCTCCACAATGCCGAGCAGCGGAAGCAAATCATGCAAGAACTCCGCAGCACGGCTGCCGACGCCGTCAACTCTGGTCAGTTCCTGCGGCGAGGCCGTCAGGACGCCGTAGAGCGATCCGCACATTTTCAAAAGTTCATGCGCCATAAAGTTGGTGTTTCCTCTCGGAATCACAGCAAATAAAATGCGCTCTAACACCTCGTGCTCCGGCATTTGTTCCGGGCCGACAATCCGATTCTTCTCATCCAGCCGTTTTCTGTGACCGCTATGGTCAATTTTCGCTTTCTTTTTCGATGCGTCCTCTGCCATGTTATTTCACCGCGCGGCTTCCGGGCTTTACAAGCGGCATTCCGGTCTTGCAGATCGGGCAGTGATCCGGTTCGTAAGAAGTAATATCCATCGAAAACGCACTGCGGTACGGTACGCCGAAATCAATCTTGCCGCCGGTGCGATCCACAATCGAACCAACCCCGACAATTTCACCGCCGCAGTCGCGAACCAAATCCATAACCTCGCGCACGCTGCCGCCGGTCGTCACAACGTCCTCCACAATCAGCACACGCTCACCCTTTTCAATCGTAAAACCGCGGCGCAGCGTCATAACGCCGTTTTCGCGTTCTGCAAAAATATTGCGCACGCCAAGCTGCTTGCCCACCTCATAGGACATGGAAATCGCGCCGATTGCCGGCCCAACAACCAGTTCCACATTCTCATCCCGGTATTGTGCGACCAGTTCCGCGCACAAGGGAACACTGTATTTCGCATCCTGAAAAATCTTTGCACACTGCATATATTTATCGCTGTGCCGTCCGGAGGTCAGCAAAAAATGTCCCTCCAGCAATACACCGGCTTCTTTCAGCATCGCAATAATTTCTTGGTTTGTCATCATTTTTACGCATCCTTTCTTTGGTGATCGTGCCTAACCGTTTATTTTGACCGCGCCGACAATCTCATTGACATCGGCAATATTATTTTTCTCCAGATATTCCAAAATTCCGTTGCGTACCCGAATCCAGGCGTACGGATCGACCAACCCGGCCGTACCGACCGCGACCGCATTGGCGCCGGCCAGCATGAATTCCACCGCGTCCTCGCCGGTGGTAATGCCGCCCATTCCGATGATCGGAAGGGTGGTTGCAAGGCGCGTCTGATACACCATCCGCAGCGCAATCGGCTTGATGGCAGGGCCGGACAGACCGCCCATGTTTCTTGCAAGAATCGGCCTTCTGGTATGCACGTCAATCTTCATGCCGAGCAGTGTGTTAATCAGCGAAATCGCGTCCGCGCCGCCGGCCTCGGCCGCACGTGCCATCTCTGCAATGTCCGTCACATTGGGCGAAAGTTTGACAATCAGCGGAACCTTGGACACCGCCTTGACCTTTTGTGTGATATATTCCACCATCTTGGGAGCTGTGCCAAATGCCATGCCGCCCTCTCTGACATTGGGGCAGGAGATGTTGAGTTCAAACATATCCACACGATCCCCTAACATTTCTGCGACCGCAACATAGTCCTCGACGGTGGAGCCGCAAAGATTTGCAATCAGCTTGGTATCAAACGTTCTGAGCCACGGAAGTTCCTTTTCCAAAAACGCCGCTGCGCCGGGATTCTGCAAACCGACACTGTTTAAAACGCCCTTTTCCACCTCGGCGATCCGCGGTGAGGGATTGCCCTGCCGCGGCACGGCAGAAAGCGCCTTTAAGCAGACCGCGCCAAGCTCCGACAAATCGAAATACTCACTGTATTCCCTGCCGAACCCAAACGTCCCCGAACCGGTGGTGACCGGGTTTTTCCAGGTAACGCCTGCGATGTTTACCGCCATATTAGTCATCCCAATCCACCTCCGTTCCGTCAAAGACCGGGCCGTCCTTGCAGACGCGCTTGCGTCCGCCGGCAATGCCGCAGGTACATGTCATACATGCGCCGACGCCGCAGCCCATCCGTTCCTCCAATGAAACCTGGACGGGGATTCCCTTTTGCGCGGCAATCATGCTCACCTGTTTCATCATTGCCTTGGGGCCGCAGGTGTAGATTGCCGAAACCGGGTTAGAATCC
>CAVGTH010000122.1:0-3753 GCA_963632045.1 Roseburia faecis
AATGTGCAGTGGAACGATGAAAAGCATGATACCTATTTTGAAGGCGCACTCACTTTTGATGCAGGGGAAAAAACCATAACAATCCGCACGAAATAAAAAGGGAAATCTTAACCGGATATTAGTGGTAACCATCCATAGAATAAAGCAGATGCAAACCGGATGGAAGAGGCCATAAAATCGGCCGGTAAAGCGAAAGGAGGAAGAAAAATGTTAGAAAATTTATATACCACAAAAATGAGTGCAAATAAAAAGACCCTGCAAAACAGATTTGCAAAAATCCGGGAAAAGAGCGACGGTTTTCCCGGTTGATTGCCTTGGCGGTCTTTTTGGTTCTTTTATCGATGCTTGCCTGCGCGGCGATCGTGATCACCGCGAACACAAAAGGCGGCGAGGTGCGAAAAAGCGGTGAATGCGCCATGACGGAGGATGAATTTTCGACGTATATGGAGCGCACGGTCGGTGCGGTTATGGCAGAGCTTGACTATGCGGACGAAACCAGGCTGGTGTTTCACGATTATGCAGGGCTTTTTGTTACCGATCCGCAGACCGGTGCTGCTATGCAAAAGATCAATTTAGAAAAGCTGAATTTATCCCGCTATCAGCAGGGAAGTAATGTTTTGATCGTCAAAGTCAGCAGCGACGGACGGACTGCGTATCTTTCCAGTGCCGGCGTGGAAGAGGAAATCAAGAATTTTGACGACTATACGGTTGATTTGGACAGCGGAAGGATCAAAAAAGAATCCATGCCGAAAGATGCGGCGCTCTTTACCAACATTTCCGACACGTTTGAGACGGTCAAAAACACGGTCGGCTGGTATAGCAACACCTGTGTTTTAGACGGTGATAAAATTTATTATCTTACCTCCCGAACCGGGATGGTCAAGGATATTGAACTTGTCACCGTCGCGCAAGGCGCGGAGGAAAATGCCGCATATGCATACGTTTTTGAAGATCGGCGTGCCCTTGGCGCAGAGGAGAGCGCCGGCAAAAGTGCGCTCTATCAAAAAACAGAGGAGTATTTAAAGGCGGAGTTTGACAGAGTGTACCGGTCTTATTATGACATTCAAAGCCTGACGATTTCCAATTGGAACGAAAGAGCGGCGATGCGGCGACATTCTTTTATAACATGACTTATTTAAACTATAACAGAGACCCCGACACGGTGGAGTATATCAAAGAGGCAAAGCAGCGGAGCCGGGAGGAATACGAAACCTTATACCGGGACTATTTAGAACTGAAAGAGAGCAATTACGAATTTAAAATTGTCTGTCATGGCGACAAACCGGAATTATATTATAATGCCGCGCCCGACGGCACAGAGTGGGTAGAGATCACGGTGGATGATTTTATATTGCAATAGTACGGCATAGTGATGAGGCGGTGTAAATTTTACACCGCCTCAAACTGTTTTTGGGTACCGCACGAATCAGCGGATGTCATAGACGCTGCGGAGGCGGATGGTTTTGGGGGTTCCCTCTAAAATCCGAACCGTTTTTGATTCGCCGGCGTTTAAGTCAAAGTAGTTATCGCTCAGGATAAAATCACTGTCGGGCGAGTCGATTTCGATATACTTTGCAAACTTTTGCGCAGAGACGGTCAGCGTTTCGCCGTGCCGCTCGCAGCGAAGGGACGGATCACGAAACGCGAAATGCTTTGGTGCGGTAAACAGTACCGTCCCCATCGAGACGGGCGTGCCGTCCACTGTAAGGTCATAACTGAGGTAGTGGTGCAAAACATCGGTTTTATGAAAATCCATTTCACTGAGCCACTGTACGCCAAGCGGTGCAACATGCACCTCGCGGCTGCCCTCTTCGAGGATATTGGAGTCCGCATCGCGCAGCGCCCAATGCACGGCGGCCGTGATTTCGGATCTTGTGTCATTGGTGACGCAAAGGCTGGCCTTGGTCTCGTAGTCTGCCCGGTTTTTGTCCATGATACAGTTCGGCCGTGTTGCGGTCTCGCCGGTTTCGCACCAGGAAAGCAGGATGGGGGCAAAGAACCGTTTTGCAGCGTATTGCAGCGCCTTCCATCGGCCAAAGCTGTCGATCGAGGACCAGGAGGCCACCGGCCAGATGTCGTTGAGCTGCCAGTACAGTGCACCCATGCATCTGCCGCGGTTGCGGCGCAGATGCTCGACCGCATAGCGAATCGACTCCGCCTGTAAGACCTGTGAGGCGTACGCCTGCACCGGGAGCGAGGTGGGATATAAAAAGCTGTTTCCCAAATAGTGAACCAATTTATTATTGCCGTTCGGATGCCGCTGATGCATCTCCATCACCCGGCTGAACACGTTGCGGTCTTCGGGATCCGTAAAGGCGTTGATGGTCTTTTCGCACGGGAAGGATTGAAAGCCGAACTCGCTCACATAACGGAAGTAATGCTTGCGGTATTCCAAAAAGGAACAGCCGTCAAACCACACATCCCAAAAATGCGTGTCGCCGTAGTTTTCGTTATTGGGATCAATAAAGTGTCCGCAGGTGCTGGGCGAACAGGAGATGTACGGGATGTCCGGGCAAAGCTCTTTGCAGAGCGCCGGCAGCATGCCCTCAAAAATTTTGAGGTAGGTTTCCTTTTGCCTGTCGTCCACCTCCGGACAGAACGAAAAGGATTCCAATTCGTTATTGCCGCAGAGAATGGCAAGGCATGCGTGGTGGCGGATTCGTTTTAAATTGTCGGTACATTCCGCCTCGATTTCCCGGAAGGTCTCTTTGTCAGAGGGGACAAAGGCACAGGCGAACATCAGGTCGTGGAACACCACCAGGCCGGCCTCGTCGCAGGCGTCATAAAAGAAATCATCGGGAAAGTAACCGCCGCCCCAGACGCGGATCGCGTTAAAATTACAGTCTCTGCACTGACGGATCAGCTTTTGGGTACGGGACGGGGTGACGCGGGATAAGATGTTATCCTCCGGGATATAATCGGCGCCCATGGCAAAAAAGCGAACGCCGTTTACCTCGTGGCAAAAGCTTTCGCCAAAGCGGTCGCGTTCCCGAATCAGCTTCAGGGTGCGAAGTCCGATCCGCTTTTTGACGTGATCGACCGTGATGCCGTTTTCGACAAGGCTGACATCAACGGTATAAAGGTTCTGATCGCCGAGACCGTTCGGCCACCAGAGCATCGGATCGGTCACCTCGGTCTCTCGGTGATTCTCTAAAGAAAATTGCCGTCCGTCCGGTGCGGCAGCGGTGATTTTGACGGCCGCGCCGTCTCCGCTTATCGTGACGGACGGGGTTAGAAATACCCTGCCGTTGTCGTGCCGCTGGGTGATTTGGACTTCGTCAATCCGTGCGGAATCGACCAAAACCAGGGAGATGCTGCGCCAGATGCCGGCATCCGGCAGCCGCGGGCCCCAATCCCAGCCAAACATGCAAAAAGCCTTGCGCAGATGCATGTATCCGCGGTGCGGCTCCGGCGGGCCAAATACAAATTCCTCCTTGTCCTTTTGCAATACATAACGGGTCGGGGAGTGAAAGGTGATGCTGATTTCGTTTTCGCCGTCCGCAATCAGGCCGGTAACGTCAAATTCATAGGTGCGGTGCATATTTTTTGTGGATGCGACCGCTTTTTTGTTGATGACGATATCGGCGAGGGTGTCCAGCCCCTCGCAGCGCAGCAGAATCTTACGGACGCCGTCTTGCGCCGCATAGGAAAATCGGCGCGAAAAGGTGTAGTCGTGATCCATCAGCGCAAGCGCTTTTTCTTCATTTAATCCAAAATGCGGATCCTCCATCAGCCGGTTGCTGAGTAAAAAGG
>CAVGTH010000122.1:3763-5434 GCA_963632045.1 Roseburia faecis
GCCGTCGCAGCACACATTTTCACCCTTTAACGTCCAGGTTCCGTTTAAATCAATCTGTTTCATAGTATCCCTCCTAAAAAAAGCTTTGACATTTGCATTATAATTACCTATAATAATGGTGTCAATGAATAATACGACTGTTTATTTATAAAATTCTGCTATATGGGTGATAGAAATGAAGATTGTGGAAATGGATCTCAGAACGCGGCACAGTCCGGGCGAGTTCTGTATTCGGGCGGTGTTTGGCGAGTATTTTATCAGCTGCTTTGAAACGCCGTATTTATACGAGACGGACGGCGTGCTCCGCATGGGAAACGCCGGCGATATCCTGATGCATCCGCCGGGAACGGTGGTGTATCACGGGGATCTTCCGGACGGAGAGACGGGGTTTATCAATGACTGGATTCGGTTCTCGTGGCCGATGATGGAGGAATTTTTGGCGCGGTACCCGATTCCGCAGAACACGCCGTTTTCGGCACTCGGAAAGCCGGTTTTAAAAAGCTATATTGCGGCGCTGCGCGATGAGGAGATCATGCGGCGCAGCGGATATATGGAATACAGCGAATGTCTGCTCCGGCAGATGCTGATCGAGATATACCGAGTCTCTGTGCAGGGGCAGACGGCGGACGATGCCGGCCGCCTATCGGCGGCGAGGTATGCCATTATGAAAAATCCGCAAAATAGGCATACGGTGGCGGAACTTGCCCGGCTTTGCGGATATTCGCCGGGGCGGTTTTCGCACTTATATAAACAGGTTTACGGGATGACGCCGATGCAGAATGTATTGGAGGCGCGGATTGAGATGGCAAAACGGTTGCTGGCATACGGCGGTATGGCGATCGGCGATGTTGCGGCCGCCTGCGGATTTCAGAACATCTATTATTTTTCAAGATGCTTTAAAGAGAGAGTTGGCACACCGCCCAGCCGCATGGCAAAGGAGCAGGCGGTCTTGCCGCGGTAAAAACTGCTTTTCTTTTCCTTTATGATGTGGTATACTAAAGAAAAGAGAAGGCGAAATGGAGAGAGCGTTATGACAGAAGTGATACAAACCCTGCTTGCGCAGCCGCTGCAATACGGCGTGTTCAGCAACGGAAAGGGAGACGCGGTGCAGTATAAGCAGATCCGGTTCCGTGCGCTCGGCGCGCGGTATCAGTTAGAGCGCTATACGGAAAAACAGGTTTTTCACGATTTTTGTGAAAAGGCGGCGCTCGGCGACGAGTTTGCGGCGCTGTTTCAAACGGGATATCGGCAGCTGGACGCCTGGGACGGCACCTTTCATTACACTGTAAAAGTTTCCAAAAAAGGGAAGTATACGCTGCTGAAACAAAAGGATGCCTCGCATGCGGAGGCGGCGGCGCACAATCGGGAAAAGCAGTATCTGTTAAAAGAAGGCGAAGTGATTTTGCCGCTGGTGGATCTTGGCGTCTTTACCAAAGAGGGGCGCGTGGTGCACAGTATGTATGATAAGTTCCGGCAGATCAACCGTTTTACAGAGCTGGTGCGTGACGGTCTGGACGCGGCGTCGCTAACGCAGCTGCGCGTTTTGGATTTTGGCTGCGGCAAGTCGTATCTGACCTTTATTTTATATCATTATCTGGTGCATGTGCGAAATATGGACGCAGAGATCACAGGCCTTGACTTAAAAGCGGACGTGATTCAAAAGTGCAATGC
>CAVGTH010000123.1:0-5411 GCA_963632045.1 Roseburia faecis
GTGTTTTGAAAATTTCTAACATGAAAATAAACGCAAATATCAGGAGGATTTTAATGATGAAACAACGTTATGCAGCAAAAATCAGCGCACTGCTTGCCGCTGCCATGCTCGGCGGAAGCGTGCTCCCGGTTTGTGCGGATGAAGCGGCACTGCCGTCCGCCGCGCTCGGTGACGTCTCCGTTGCCGGCGAGACGGAGCAGGCGGAAAACACCGTCAAGATTTCGGCAAACTATTATGCAGAAGAAAATAATCAGTATACCATACAGTTCACTGCGCTTTCCGCGATTCCGGCATTTACCAAGCTGGAGGCAAGGGTTACTTATCAGGACGCGTCCGTGATTTCGGCGGCATTTGACAGTGCGGTTTTAAAGGATGCCGCAAAAGATGTTCTGCGCGGCGAGGATTACGCAAGCTACACGCTGCAATACGAAAATGCCGCAGAAATCAAAGAAAAAACAAGAATCTTTTCTTTAACGGTACGCTCTGAGAAAGCCCCGGACGATAAGAATCTTGTGTTATCTGCGATCGCCATCACCCAAGCCGACGGCACGGTAACACAGCTTACCCCGGATATGACCATTCAGTCCGGCCCGATTGTTCCGGAACTGAACGAGGACGAGACCGCGGCCTATGACGCACTGATTGCGCTGCCGGTTGCAGATACCCTCTCTTTTTATCAAGAGGACGGCACGCTGACCGATCTTGACGCACTGCAAAGCACGGTGCAAAAGGCAACGGAAAAATACGCTGCGCTGCCGCAAAAGAGCCGGGATAACATTGACGCCGTGATGGAATATAACGACTATCAGACCGATAATGCCGCGCAGCTGGACACGATTTTAAAGGGAATGAATAACGCGCGCGGCGTCATAGAGATTGCAAGCGTATTAAAAGACCTGACCGAAAAGACGGTCATGAACTACCAGTTTTTACTGGATGTATTCCAGACCAAAAAGGATTCTCTCTACCTTGGAAGTCTGCCGAAAAATTCCGCAGTACTCACCGAGGTACAGGAAACCCTGCAAGCCTTAGAAGCTGCGTCCGTATTACTGAAAACCGCCTATGACGCGGCCTCTTATGCCGATAAGGCCTATGCCTGCGAAGATCAGATCGGCGTGATTCAGGGATTGAGCGCACACAAGTATTACGCAGACTATTTATCGTCACTGAGCACACAGATTGATGCGCTGACCGAAGAAGTAACCGATCAGTACACCGGACGGGATAAGGAAAGTATTCTCTCAAACCTCGATAAATCGAAAACAACTGTCGAAATGATTGAAAAAGGCATGAACGACCTGCCGAGTATGACGGTCGGCACCATCTCAATCCGAAACACCTATACCGTAAGCTTTACCCGAAAATTGACGCTTTCTGATTCTTTGACCGTCAAAATCGCTGTTACGGTAAAGGATAAAAACGGCACTGTACTTGACACGGCAGAAAAGGAATTTCCGGCAGATCAGAAAGAACTGAATATTAACATTTTGGCAAAAACCACATATCCGAAGAATGAGTATGTTACAGTTTCTTCTGTATATCTTGTAAACGGTGCAGAATTCCCCATTGATTCAAAGGAGTGCAAGGCATTGTATTTTGCGTCCGCAAACTCACCGACCGGAATCGGAAATTCCTCAAGTAAAAGCGGAATCAACACCGACGCAGAGGATAATAACAATAAAAGCGGCGGAACGCTCTTCCCCGGTGCCTCGGATGAATCGGAAGACATCTCGCAGGATACAGAAAATCAGGAATTGTTCCATGATTTAAACAATCACGCCTGGGCAAAAGAAGCGGTTGAAACGCTCTATTACGCCGGTATCGTAAACGGAATGGAAAAGGATATTTTTCAGCCGGCAGGGCAGGTCACCAGAGAACAGTTTGCAAAGATGGTGACACAGCTGTTTGGCCTGAGCACAAAGGCAACCAATACAAACTTTAAAGACGTTGACGAAAACGCCTGGTATGCGCCGTACATCACCGCAGCATTGCAGGCAGGCTACATTCAGGGGCAATCGGATGAATATTTCGGCATCGGCGAGCCGATTATGCGTCAGGATATGGCGACCATTTTGTACCGCGCCTTAGGGAACCAAAACAGTAAGGCGGTTTTATCCTTTACGGATCAGGATTCCATTGCGGCATACGCAAAGGACGCGATTGCGGAATTAGTCGGTCTTGGCATCATTAATGGCTATGAGGACGGAAGTTTTCAGCCGCGCGGCACCGCAACGCGTGCCGAGGCTGCAAAAATGATCTACGGGATTTATACCTATTTGAACAAAGAATAATACAAGGCTTACGATCCGAACCCGATTTTAAGCGGTGAATTTCCACCCAAACAGCATTAAAATACCCGGCAATCCGAAGGTCAGGGGCTGCGGCAAAATGATTTTAATTTGCCGCAGCCCCATTTTTGTGACGTGTTTTTCTTGCTTTTTCCTTTCGGTTAGGATATACTGTATGGTAGGTTACGGAATCGAGTCCGCAGGCAGGGAGGGCGCGCTATGGGTAAAAAAATTTTTTGGAAGTTTAATATCATTGATTTACTGCTGATCGGGATTCTTGCTGTCAGCATTTTTGCGCTGCTCTATAAAATTACCTGGGGCAGCAAAGCGGACGAAACGGAGAATTATCTCTTTACCTATGTTTGCCAGTCTACGCCAAAAGAGACGCTGGCCGGCATAGTACAGGGCATGCCCTGTACCGACGGCGATTACGGCAATGAACTCGGCGCGCTGACCGTCTTGCGCGAGGACGCGGCAGACGGCGACGCGGAAAAATGCCGGGTTACCTTTTCGTCCTGTCTAAAGGGAAAGAAAAATACGCACGGCGTTACGGTAAACGAGGTCTTGTATCTGAAGGGTAAAAATTTTAATCTTGTGATCGGCGATTCCATTTTTTCCGTCTATCTCTCGGATATCCGCCCTCTGGAAACCGCAAAAGAAAAGTGAGATTTAAAACAGAAAGGTGATTTTCACGAATGAAAGATGATATCATTTATGGCCGCAACCCGGTCATTGAAGCGTTGGAAGCAGGCAAAACCGTGATCGATAAAATCTGGATTCAGGACGGGCTGCGCCATTCCCAGATTGCTCATATTCGCTCTTTGGCAAAGGAGCGCGGCATCCTCTATCGCTTTGTGGATCGCAGAAAGCTGGATACCCTCTGCGAGGGCGAGAACCACCAAGGTGTTGCGGCGGCGATTGCAACCCACGCCTATGCGGACTTAGAGGATATCCTAAAACTTGCTGAGGATCGCGGCGAGGCGCCATTTTTGGTGATTGCGGAGGGGATTACCGATCCGCATAACCTCGGCAGCATTCTGCGCAGCGCAAACGGCGCGGGTGTGCACGGCGTGATTATTCCCAAAAACCGCAGCACCGCACTCAACGGCACGGTCGCAAAGGTTTCGGCCGGCGCTGTGGAATATACCAAGGTGGCACGGGTATCCAACATCGCACAAACGCTGGAGAAATTAAAAAAACGCGGAATTTGGGTTGTCGGCACCGATCTTTCCGGCACGCAGTTGTATACGGAATGCGATCTGACCGGACCGCTTGCCGTTGTGATCGGCAGTGAGGGCGACGGCATTTCACGCCTGACGCGGGAGGCGTGCGACTTTTTGGTAAAGATCCCGATGCTGGGGGAAATTCAGTCGCTGAATGCCTCGGTCGCGTCCGGCATTCTGCTTTATGAAGCAGTCAGACAACGCAGCTAGGAGGGTATGACATGCGCATTTTGGCAATCGGAGATATCGTGGCGGAGGACGGCCGCGAATATATTTATAACAATCTGAATCGGATCCGAAAGCAATACAATGTTGATTTTTGTATTGCAAACGGTGAGAACGCCGCGAATACAAACGGCATTACGGTTGATATTGCAAATGCCCTGATCGACCGCGGCGTCGACATCATTACAATGGGCAATCACACCTTTGCAAACCGCGAAGGGGCACAGGTTTTAGAGGAAAATCCCCGTGTGATCCGCCCATATAACTTTCCGTCGGAGGTCGAGGGAAACGGTTTTGTGATCTGGGATACCGGCAGCGTAAAAATCGGCGTATTAAACCTGATCGGCAGAGTCAACATGAGTCCGGCGGACTGCCCGTTTCATGCGGCGGATCGCGCCTTAAAACAAATGGATGCCGACATTATTATCGTGGATATGCACGCGGAGGCCACCAGCGAACGTATTGCGATGGGACACTTTTTAGACGGCAGAGTCAGCGCAGTGTTTGGCACCCATACCCATGTGCAGACCGCGGATGAGCGCATTCTGCCCGGCGGTACCGGGTTTATTTCCGATTTGGGAATGACCGGCGTAGAGGATTCGGTTCTGGGGGTCAAAAAAGAAATCATTTTAAACTTTTATATGCAGACAGGCAAACGGTTTCGCTTTGAAAAGGCCGAGGGCGAAGTGTTCTTTCACGGCTGCATTTTTGACATTGATCCGCAATCCGGAAAAACGGTTTCGGTAGAGCGCCTGCGTTTTGCACGGCTTTAGGAGGAATTTATGATCTGGTATCAAAAGGAAAACCGGCAGTACCTGCAATCCGGCCTTTTTCGCGAGACAGGGATTGTCACTCATGGCTTTACCTGCCGAAAAGGCGGTGTGAGCCGCGGTAACATTTCGGGAATGAACTTAGGGTTTCGGGTCGGTGACAATCCGGAATCTGTGGTGGAGAATTACCGGCTTTTGGCAGGTGACTTAAATATTCCCATGGAATCCATGGTATTATCCCGGCAAACCCACACCGATCATATCCGTCCTGTCACGGAGGCTGACGCCGGAAAGGGCGTCACGAAACCCAGCGATATTTACGATACGGACGCCCTGATTACCGACCGAGCCGGAATTTCGCTCGTTGTCTTTTCGGCGGACTGCGTACCGATTTTGTTTTTAGACCCAAAGCGCAGGGTGATCGCTGCGGTTCATGCCGGATGGCGCGGCACGGTAAAGGAAATTGCCAAAAAGACTGTCATACTCATGCGGGAAAAATATCATTGCGATCCTTTCGATATCCGTTGTGCCATCGGGCCGAGCATCGGCCCCTGCTGCTTTACCTTTGGCAGTGAGGCAACGGAGATTTTTCCTTCTGCCTATTGTACGGAAATCGAGGATGGCCGCTTTTTAATCGATATATGGCGTATGAACCGGGATCAGCTGCTCTCGCAAGGGATTGGTGAGGAGCGCATCGATTTGTCAAGCCTTTGCACCGTTTGTCATGCAGACACCTTTTATTCCTACCGCACCCATAAAGAGCATACCGGGCGTCAGGCCGCCGTCATTATGCTCCGCCCATAAAAAAAGAAGCCGTGCAAGTTTGCGCAGCTACGTGTGCCGATAAACTCTATTTTGCGAAAAATTTCATTTTGATCTAATCGCCGTCCCCTGTTCCGCCATGC
>CAVGTH010000124.1:0-3272 GCA_963632045.1 Roseburia faecis
CCTTGCAGATGGCGAAATTTTTTAAAAAGTGTAACATATCATTGACAAACCTACAAAATTTAAGGTTTACAGACTTCTTAATGCTTGACATCGGAATTCAAATAGTGTATAATCGTTTCGGTTTTAAATTCTGGAGGGAATTGGGGAGGAATGGCGATGAGGCGGTTTATACTTCTCTTGTCGGTATTGATTTTGGCATTTATTGTTGCGGCATGCGGAAACAGTTCGCAAACCTCTGCGCTTTCTAAGACGCAGAGCGCGGCGGCGGTTTTTGCGGTCACGCTTTGACAGCACAGTGGATAAAGGGCCCTGTTCTTGATGAACGGGGCCTTTGTTATGAAAAAAACGCGGTGTCCGGTGCGGCAAAACAGGTGCCAAAGCCGCGATTTCTTAAAAATAGCTTGTATTTTCGATGCGTTTGCATTATAATAAAATGCAGAAAAAATGACAAAAAGGGGGTCGGAGCATGCTAAAGATGGAGGGCGTCGTTGAAAATATCATCTACGAAAATGCCGAAAACGGCTATACGGTTTGCGACATCTCCAGCGGCGGCCAGCTGATTACCCTGACCGGCTATATGCCAAACCTTGCGGAGGGCGAAACCGTCCTGGTCTACGGAGAATGGGTGACCCATGTCGAGTACGGGGATCAGTTTAAGGTTGAGGGCTATGAGCGAAAGCTGCCCTCTACGGAAGATGAGATTGAACGTTATTTAGCGTCCGGCCTTCTTCCCGGAATCGGGAAAACGACGGCGCGGCGGATTGTAGAGGCCTTTGGCAGCGAGGCACTGGAGGTCATGGAGCATGAGCCGGATCGGCTTTTAACCATTTCCGGACTGACGAAGAAAAAGGTTGACGACATCTACAAAAAATTTATGGAACTGATCGGCGTTCGTGAGGTCGTGATGTTTTTTCAAAAGTACGGGATGTCGCCGGGTGCGGCATTTAAGGCGTTTGGAAAGTTTGGCATCTCTACCATCTCTATGGTGAAAGAAAACCCTTATGTCCTTGCGCAGCATGTGGAAGGAATTACCTTTCAGATGGCAGACCATATCGCAAAAGAGATGGGACTAAACCCCAACTCCAAGGAGCGGGTTTCGGCCGGGGTTTCGTGCCTGATGCGGCAGATCGGCTATTTAAACGGACACACCTTTCTGCCGAGATCGGCAGTGGTGAGCCAGGCGTGCCAGTTTTTGGAGATTGACCGCGGCGTTGCGGAAGAGGCCATCGCAGAAATGCTGCTCTCCGAGCAGCTGGTTTTGACGAATATGGGCGAATACGACGCGCTGTACCTCAGATTATACTATGACGCGGAAAAGCGAGTGGCGGCACGGCTTTTAGAGATGTCGCAGCTGGTTTTTGATATCGGAATCGAAGAAATCAATCAAAAGATCGAAGAGGCGGAATCGGAGTGTGACATTTCGCTGGCCGAGGCGCAGCTGGAGGCCGTGCGCAGCGTGTTCCAAAACGCGGCGATGGTGATTACCGGCGGCCCCGGTACCGGTAAGACGACCATTATTAAGATGATGATTACCCTGATGCAGCAATCGCGCAAAAGGGTGCTGCTTGCCGCGCCGACCGGGCGCGCGGCCAAGCGGATTACCGAGCTTTGCGGCATGGAGGCAAAGACCATCCACCGCCTGCTGGAGATTACGCCCGGCGTGGACGAGGTCGGGTCGCGGTTTGGACGCAACGCGCAAAATACGCTGGACTGTGACGTTTTGATTGTCGATGAGATGTCCATGGTGGATATTCTTTTGATGGATAGCCTGCTTGACGCGCTGCCGCGTGGCGCAAGACTGGTGATGGTCGGAGACAGCGACCAGCTGCCTTCGGTCGGTGCCGGGAACGTTCTAAAGGATATTATCGAAAGCGATGTGCTGACCTGTATCCGCCTGACCGAGATTTTTCGTCAGGCACGGGAGAGCATGATTGTAATGAATGCGCATCGGATCAACCGCGGCGAGATGCCGCTGTTAAATGACTTTGACAACGACTTCTTTTTAGTCACGCGTGAGGATCCTATGACCCTGCCGGACACGATTGCGGATTTGTGTACCCGGCGTCTGCCCAAGGCGTACGGGCTGAGCAATCTGTCCCAGATTCAGGTGCTGACGCCGACCAGAAAATCACTGATCGGTGTGCAGAATCTAAACGCCATCCTGCAGGAGGCGTTTAATCCGCCGGAGTCCGGCAAGCCGGAACGAATCACCGGGCACAGTGTTTTTCGCCTGGGGGACAAGGTGATGCAGACCAAAAATAATTATCAGTTAGAGTGGGAGCGCATCGACGGCGGAGAAAAGGGGCTTGGCGTATTCAACGGCGACGTTGGCTTTATCACCGCGATGGATCAGAAGAACCAGAAATTGACCGTACTGTTTGACGACCGCCTGGTTCATTATGATTACATGCTGCTTGACGAACTGGAGCTTGCCTATGCGATCACGGTACACAAGAGCCAGGGCAGCGAATTTGACGTGGTTGTCATGCCGGTTTTTGAAACGCACCGCGTATTGATGAACCGCAATCTGCTTTATACTGCGATCACCAGGGCAAAAAAACTGGTGGTTCTGGTCGGAAAAGAAGAATATATTAAAATGTTTGTGGATAATAACGAGACGCAAAAGCGCTTTTCGGGACTGAAAAATAAATTGCAGATCTTTTAGATTCGAAACATTTTTGCGGAATGGAGAATGATATGGAATATTTTGCAGCACCGTTACAGAACTTAATTGAAGAATTTGAAAAACTTCCCGGAATCGGGAGCAAGACGGCACAGCGGCTTGCGTTTTATGTGCTGAATCAGCCGAAAGAGAAGGCAGAAAAATTTGCACACGCCATTTTAGAGGCAAAAAAATCACTGTGCTATTGCAAGGAATGCCAGAACCTGTCGGATCGCGAGATTTGCAGCATCTGTGCCAATCCGGCACGCGATCATAGCGTGATTTGCGTGATGGAAAGCCCGAAGGACGTGCTGCAGATGGAGCGTACCAACGAATTTAAAGGGGTGTACCATGTGCTGCACGGCGCCATTGCCCCAATGGATCACGTAGGCCCTGATGATATCCGCATCAAAGAGCTGATGGCAAGAATCGGCAAGGGCGATATCAAAGAGGTCATTATGGCGACAAATCCGAATTTAGAGGGCGAGACAACGGCGATGTATATCTCGAAGCTGATTAAGCCCTTTGGCGTCAAGGTTACCAGGATTGCGCATGGTGTGCCGGTGGGCGGCGAGTTGGAGTTTGCGGACGAGATTACGCTGACTAAGGC
>CAVGTH010000124.1:3282-5355 GCA_963632045.1 Roseburia faecis
GATAAAACGGAGATAAACTATGCAAAAAAACGAAGTTTATGAGATGGAAATCACCGGCATGACAGAAGAGGGAGACGGCGTTGGCCGGGCGAACGGGATGGCCGTTTTTGTTCCGTATACCATGCCCGGCGAGACGGTGCGTGCCGTGATTGTCAAGGTGAAAAAAAGCTTTGCATACGGAAAGCTCTTGGAGGTGCTGCACCCGTCGGTGCACCGCACCAAGGCGGCATGTCCGTATTTTTACCAGTGCGGCGGCTGTCAGCTTTGGCATATGGATTTGGAGGCGGAACTATCCTACAAGCGGCAGAAGGTCGCGGACTGCCTATCACGGATTGCCGGACTTGATATCGTGCCGGAGGAGGTCGTCTGCACCCGGCAGACAACGCGCTATCGAAATAAATCGCAGTACCCGGTTACGCCGGACGGCATCGGCTTATATCGCAGAAACAGTCATGCGGTGATCCCGATTGAGGACTGCATGATTCAGGGAGAGCATGACGCGGCGGTGATCCGGATGATTCGCACCTGGATGGAGCAGTACCGCATAACGCCCTATGACGAGCAGACCGACAGCGGATTTTTGCGGCATATTTATATCCGGGAGGGCGAGACGGGAATGCTGCTGACCCTGGTGACGAGAGAGCGTTCCTTTCCGGAACATGATGCGCTGATCCGGATGGCAGGGCAGCTGGATTTTCCTCTGGTTGGGATCGTACAAAATGTGAACCCGAAACGGACGAATGTCGTTTTGGGCAGCGAAAATCACGTGTTGTGGGGAAAGGGTTATCTGACGGATTCGATCGGCAAGGTGCAGTTTCATATTTCGCCGCTATCGTTTTATCAGGTGAACCGCTTTGCAACGCGCACGCTTTATGAGATTGCGGCAGGGCTTGCCAAACTTACCAAGGATGAGACCTTGTGGGACGTTTACTGCGGCATCGGTACCATCGGACTGTTTATGGCGCAAAAGGCAAAAGCGGTGATCGGGATCGAGGTCTGCGCGGCTGCTGTGGAAAACGCAAAAGAGAACGCGCGCCTGAACGGAATTGGGAACGCAGAGTATTATTGCGGCAAGGCGGAAACCGTGGCGCCGCGTCTTGCAGAAGAAGGCAATGCGGCCGATGTGGTGGTTTTGGATCCGCCGCGAAAGGGGTGCGAGGAAAAGCTTTTGGAGACTGTTGCAAAGGTTAAGCCAAAGCGGATTGTCTATATCTCCTGTATGCCCTCGACGTTGGCGCGGGATTTAAAATCGTTAAATGCTAAGGGCTATGAAGTTCAAAAGGCAGTGCCGGTCAATATGTTTCCGCGGTGCAGCCATGTCGAGACTATAGTGTTGCTACAAAACCGAAATATGTAGAAATCCTTGATTTTAAGCACTTTGTGAAGCATACGGTCTTTCATTCGGAGGGCGATAAATTCCGAAATAAAGAGATAAAAAATTACGTTGTCGTAAAAGTAGTAATTGATAGTGGCTATCAGGACTCCTTGGCATTCCTCAAAGCGAAGCTCATATTGGGTATCTCAGTGAATACTACTGCGAACTCGTTATTAGTGAATGCAAAAAAGAATTTGAACGCTATTTAAGAAAAAAGCGTGAAAGAAAAAATTATGAAAGGAGCACGATGGCATCATGACATTAACAAAAGAAATGCAAGAAAAGGTCGAAGAAAATATGGGACTTGTCGGAAAAGTTATAAATGATAGCTCCCGTCGGTATCGTAGAAAGGAATCGACGCACTTTTGATGTCTGTTGTGGAAGGATATTCGTGCAAGGAAATCGGAAAGAAACTACATATGAAAACAAATATTGTTACAGCACAAATGTCAAAAGCACGCAAATATCTGCGTAAGATCCCGGAACTGAACCACTTATATTTTATAGGGTAAATCGATATAAAGAAAAAACAGTTTATCATCCCGGTGTTATTCTTGTTAGTTATTGTACTGGCATTCAAATGTGTTCTTTTTATCGGGTATGTTCCAAGTGAGTCTATGGAACCGACATTGAAAGCCGGAAGCTATATTATTGGCAACAGAATTTATGGAGAACTGCACCGCGGAGATATTATAATA
>CAVGTH010000125.1:0-5228 GCA_963632045.1 Roseburia faecis
ACATACATACATACATACATACATACATACATACATACATACATACATAC
Source organism: Roseburia faecis (assembly GCA_963632045.1). Classification (GTDB taxonomy): domain Bacteria; phylum Bacillota; class Clostridia; order Monoglobales; family Monoglobaceae; genus Ructibacterium. Next base: position 51 of record CAVGTH010000125.1, read on the forward strand.
ATACGGTACGTGAGATGTCCCGTTTTTTATTTGGAATATTGAGGTGCAGTTTGCCGGAACGCTGGTTCGGGTAAGGTGCGCTTTTTTGTGTTTTATTGCAGTTTTCCGTCCTTTGGCCTGTCGTAATGAGCGGTAAAAATTTCGGGTTTGACGGCATGCTGCCGCGAAAGGAGGCTCATCATGGCAACGCTGCGTCCTCCGGCTTTGAAATGCGGCTGGCGGGTCACCTGTTTGTCGTCTCCATATGGTTTTCCGCCGTCTCGAATGCTTTTGAGTTGTTATGGAACCTCGGCAATACGGCGGCGCTGGCGATCTCAGCCCCCGGCCTGACGGTCATCAACTTTTTGTACTTTATGACCTTCGGGCTGTCCTGCTTTTCCTGGTTTTTATATGCCGAAACATCTCTCGGCAACCGTATTTTTAAGAATAAACCGCTGTTTGTGATAAGCGCTCTTCCGCTTGCGCTTTTGGCTTTTCTGTTGGTGCGCTCTGTCTTTGACGGCTGCCTGTTTTACTTTGACGAAAACGGCGTCTACCACCGCGGTCCGCTATTTTACATGCAGCAAATTCTGTCCTACGGCTATATTGTCTTTACCTCTGCCAAAACCTTAATCGGCGCTATGCAAAAGAAAAACTACGCATTTGGGATGATTTTCTGCTCCTTGCCTCCTTTGCCATTTCGCCGCTGATTGCTGCGCCCATTCAGGCAATCTACCAGAATATTCCCATTCTTCCGGTGGGTGTTACGATCTCGTTCTTGCTGGTGTACATCAATTCCCTAAAGACGCTGATCGCGATCGATCCGCTCACGGGGATTCCCAACCGCCGCCAGCTTTTGCGTCACCTGTCCTCTGAGGTCAAAACGCTGGAGGAAAACGAGCGGCTATACTTTATCTTTATTGACATTGACTCGTTTAAACAAATCAATGATACCTACGGTCACAACGAAGGTGACCGCGCGCTGATGATGACGGCGTCCGTCCTAAAAACCATATGTGAAAAGCACGGCGGATTTTGCGCACGCTACGGCGGTGATGAATTTGCGATCATTCAAGTCGTGGATCAAAATACCGATATTGGCTCCATTTGTGACAGAATCAGCAGAGAACTAAAAAAGAGAAACGAAAAAGAACATATGGCCTATCCCATCGAGGCCAGCATCGGCTATGCGGAATATACTGCCGCATTTGATAACATCCAGGAGCTGATCTACACCGCTGACTACGCAATGTATCAGATTAAAAAAACGCACGGCTCGAAAAACCCATTAAAATACCGAGACCAAAACGTGAAAAAGCTGCCATCGAAGGCAGCTTTTTTGATTACAAATCCATCATAAGCAGCATGGCCGCGGCACGAACATTGTTTTTCTCCAACACGTCATGCAGCAGTGTGCGCCTTTCCGGCATCTTTTGCAGCAGCGCCGACAGCGAAAACGGTTTTTTGTTCCACGCATAAAACGCCTGTCTCCAGAATCCGTCCGGCGCGGTGCGCAAATATGTCTCGGCTTCTTTTACAATTTGCCCAAGCGCCGCATCCCATGGCTGTGCCTGCATTGCCAGAGCGGCCATTGCCGTCTCCTCCGCCCTCTCGGTTTCTTCCGCGCAGGGACTGCATATCGCACCGTCAGCATGAACGCCCATCAGCAGCGTATCCCGGCAAACATCACGTATGGTTTTCTTTGCCGTCTCTGCCGTGCGTTCGTCTCCCTCGCGGAAGGCGGATTTTTTTCCGAAAACCGCCTCCATTCCGTCCGATGTCACCGTGCAAAACGGCACGGCAATTCCCCCATCGCCATCCCGATCCGGCAGCACCAGCGCCATTTCATCATTTAAAATATGATAATCTGTCCCCAGCTTTTCCAGTTCCTTTTTCATCGCGCGCAGCGAGGAAACCCCCGTTTTCTGCAACAGCCTTTTGATCTGCCGGCTCTTTTCCGCCGCATAAAGCTGCCCGGCCGCCGGTAATGACGCCTGAACCTCGTTTTGGCTCTCCACGTTTTCTGCCGGTGCACCGCCGTAAAAAATCTGAAACTGCTGCGGCACATCGCCGGTGTAAGCGACAAAGATATCCCGGTATCCGTCCGCGGCAAAGCTTGTCCCCTCTGCCATAAAAAGCTCATGCACTGTTCCGTTGCAGGAACGAATCGTCTCATCCGCGCCGTCATAACAGAGGGATAAAAGCAAATCCGCAAGATTCTTTTCCCGTTCCTTCGCAATCCAGACGTATCGCCCCGGCTCCTTGGCCTTCCAATACACACCGAGCGGCGAAACGCTCCCTGCGCCCGTGATAAAAAGATGCAGCGGACAGACCGGAGAAATTCCATCAAGAATCCGCTCCGGATGCAGGATTGACGCACCCGACACCAAAATAGAAAGCGTCTTTGCGCTCTGATCCGCGGCTGCCTTCTCCAGCGTTTCGTGCAATTTTCCGCCGGTTTTTTGTGCCTGAAGCCAGGCAAAGGCCGCAAGTTCCTCCGTCGGGGTACAGGGCGCCTCTGTCCCGGTGGCCCATAGTTCTGCCGGCGTATCCTTTGGCAGCAGCAAAAATAAGTCATAGAACAGTTTTTTCACTTTCTGCACCGTTTTCAGTTCCATGCCGCCGCTAAGATCCAGGATAAGCTGAATCTTATCCTTATCCCAGGTCTGATAGCGCAGCCTGTCGTGCGAAAACAACCGAAAATACCCGATGCCGCCGCGCATTTCGTCCCGGACATAGCCGACCGAACCGGGATTTATAATCTTAAATTCCAATCGGATATCACGCTGCGCATGCTCAGAAAACTCCAGCTGCTGATCAGATCGGTAGGGCGCCCGGCTCTCTACCCCGTCAAGGGTAAGCGAGACGGTCACCGGACAGACATTCTGCTCAACGGGATGGAGCAGCGGCAGCCAAATCCCAAAGGGCAAAACCAACGTACATACATCTTTGCTCTGTGAAAGGCGCAGCAGATAGGAAAGAACCACCGTACAGCCCTCTCCCGGCGCAAGCCCCTCCCAGGAAAGCGCGTAAATTCCCGATTGCAAACGCGTCAAACGGTAGCCGCAATCCCGGTATGCGCTGCTCGCCGCCGTAATGATCTCGGATCGCAGCAGCGTCTTTGTCCGCGTTAAAAGCTGCATATCCGTAATTACCGCCCCTTCCGGCAAAGGAAAGAAATAACGGGGCGATACGCTCTCTCCGCCGGGGTTGATAAAATCATAGCGCACCGTCAGCGCGGCATATGCCGGCCGAATCTGGCCGGTTACCTCCATATTTTTTAAAAAATTCATACTTCCTCACCCAAACACCATCAAATCTTTGCAGGGCAATGCCGCCCTGCCTTGCAGCGGCTTTTCCTGCGTCCCCTGATACTTCCAAAAATCACCCTATCACCAGCATATCACAAATAACACTATTAGTCAATATTTCATACTTATAATATCTTAATAATTGAAAACAATTAGTATATAATTACTACTAAAAAGGCGGTGATCGCGTGAAAAGCACATTCAATTATAACGCACTTGGCCAAAGAGTGCGCAAACGGCGGAAGGAGCTTCATTTAACCCAAGAGCAGCTGGCGGAGGCCTGCAATTTATCCGCCGCGCATATCGGGCACATCGAACGCGGCACCAGAGCCTTATCCATCGAATCGCTGCTGACCCTGTCCGATATCTTAGATGTCAGCACCGACTATTTGCTGCTGGACATCACCCCGGCCGGCGAAGGACATATCGACCGCCTGTTTCACACGATGGACAACGCCGATCCGCAAAAGAAGGCCTCGTTTTACGCGATCGTAAAGATCCTGGCTGAACATATCGATCAGCTGCCGTAGCCAATCAAAATCCGCCGGATCGGCGGATTTTTCTTTATTTTGCTTCTTCCTCACAAATTCCCTTGCGCAGTTTATTGACCGCCTTTTTTTCGATCCGGGACACATACGATCTTGAAATGTGCAGCCGTTTTGCGATTTCACGCTGGGGCATGGAATGCCCGTCAATCAGACCGTAGCGCAGAATAATGACTTCCTGCTCTCTGGGGTCTAATTCGCTGCGGATATTTTGGTAGAGCCGCCGCACCTCGATCCCGGTATTGATTTCATCAAAGATGTCCGCATCGTCGCTGTGCAGCACATCAATCAGCATGATTTGGTTTCCCTCTTTATCGGTTCCGATGGTTTCGCTGAGCGAAACATCGCCCTGCTCTTTCTTTTTTGACCGGAACAGCATCAAAATCTCGTTTTCCACGCACCGCGCCGCATAGGTTGCAAGCCGGGTTCCCTTGGACGGGTTAAAGCTGGAAATCCCCTTGATCAGACCAATGGTGCCGATCGAAATCAGATCCTCATGATCCCGTACACTGCCGGAATATTTTTTTACAATATGCGCCACCAGTCTGAGGTTGTGTTCAATTAAAATGTTGCGCGCCTCCATGTCGCCCTCCAGGCTGCGCAGCAGATACTTTTGTTCTTCTTTGGGGTCGAGCGGCTTTGGAAAGGAATTTCCGTTTGCAATATAGGAAAGCAGCAGGGTTACAGAGTGCAGGCATTGCAGCAGCAGTTGCAGCATGATACCGTCCCCTTTCGGATAAAAATTTTGCTATTCTATCCTTATGCACGGTTCGCCGCACAATTGCAAGTCCTATCTTTCTGTTTTAAAATCTCTTTTTGAAAGTTACTTTGTCAAGTAAAAATATCATAAATGATAATGCAATATGCAAAAAAAGATATAAAATGGGATCGAGGTGATTATCATGAAAGATGAACTAACCGGTTTTGCTGATCGTTTAAAGCGTTTAAGAAAGGGTGCCGGTTTGACACAAGCCCAACTGGCGCAGCAGCTTGGAATAAAAGCATCTACAATTAGTGCCTATGAAACAGGTGCCCGTTATCCGTCTTTTCCTATTTTGGTTGAAATCTCCCGTATTTTTCATACGTCGACCGATTTTCTTTTGGGTGTTAAAAACGATACGGTTGTTGATTTCTCAAATGTGCCGGAGCACTTGCAAAAAGCAATCATTGGCATGATAAAGTCGTTACCTCCATCATAACCGGAGATTCCACCACTGCAAAATAAAAAATAAATGTTTCAATAAACCCTATTTCGCGAAAAATTTCATTTTGATTTGATCGCCGTCCCGGTTCCGTCATGCCGTCTCGGCTCTCGCCTCGGTCAGCGATGGACGACTGCCACC
>CAVGTH010000126.1:0-4114 GCA_963632045.1 Roseburia faecis
CTTATAGATTTTGCCGATCGTTTCGATAAAGGTGTCAACGCTCTCGTCCTTTACCAGGCTGACAGTGCATCCGCCGAAGCCGGCACCGGTCATACGGGAGCCTAAAACGCCGTCAATCTTGAGCGCCTCGGCAGCCAGAAGATCCAGTTCCGGACAGGTTACCTCATAGAGATCGCGCAGCGAGTTGTGCGAGGCGGTCATGAGGCGGCCAAAGGCCGCAAGATCCCCGGCGGTCAGCACGCGGATCGATTCCTTTACACGGGCGTCCTCTTCGATGACGTGGCGCACGCGGCGCTCCACCGTTTCGTCCTTGATTGCGTCCTTTACGGTGTCATATTCCTCCGGTGTGATGTCACCAAGGCAGGTGGCGTGCGGAAGTTTTTGCTGCAAAACGCGCAGACCTTCATTGCATTCGCTGCGGCGTTCGTTGTATTTTGATGCACCGAGAGAATGCTTTTTGTTCGTGTTGGACAGAATCAGTTTGTAGCCGCTGAGCTGAATCGGAACCAGCTGATATTCCAGCGTTTTGCAGTCCAAAAAGATGGCGTGGTCTTTTTGCCCCATCGCGGAGGCAAACTGATCCATAATGCCGCACTTGACACCAACATAGTTGTGTTCTGCCATCTGGCTGATTTTTGCCATTTCAATGCTGTCGATCTCGGCTGCGCCGCCCAGCGTAGCCATTGCGATGGCGCTGGAAACCTCAATTGCGGCCGAGGAAGAAAGCCCTGCGCCGTGCGGCGTGGTATCATGAAAGAGCATGTCCGCGCCGACAATATGATAGCCGGCCTTTTCAAGTTCTAAAAAGACGCCGAACTGGTAGTTGCCCCAGTGCAAATCCCGGAACTGTTCCATGGTCGAGAGCGTACCCTCTACCAAATCGGGGAGATCGGTGGCCTTCATCCGGATGACGTCATCATCACGCCGTCTGGCAACCACGGTGGTGCAGAAGGTAAGCGCCGCCGGAAAGACAAAGCCGCCGTTATAGTCGGTGTGTTCACCGATTAAATTGACGCGGCCGGGCGAGGCAAAAACCTGAAGTCCGTCCTCACTGCCGCCAAAGGTTTTGATAAATTCCTGTTTTAATTCCTGTATGGTCATAAGTGATCCTCCTGTTTATTTGGCACTGTTTACTTTCTCTAAAAACTTTTTATGCGCCTTGCGCAATTCCTCCGCCTTTTCTTCCGGAGCGGTGGGGTTGCAGGCAGCCCATGCGCCGGTCTCACTGGAGGCGTTGAATTTTTGCTTTTCCGCAGAGCGCATCGGCGGGAAAAATTCGATATGAAAATGGAAGTAATCGCTGCAGTCCTCGCCGTTTACCGGCCCCTGGTGCATGCACATCATGTACGGGAAGGGATAGTCAAACAGGCTGTCGAGTGTACCGGCGGTTTCCTTTAAGATTTTTGCCAGGTTATCCTTTTGCCGGTCACTGAACTGATCCAGGCTCTGGATATGATCCTTTGCGGCGATATAAACGCCGTAGGGATAGTCGGTAAAGAACGGCAAAAAGGTGATGAAATCCTCATTTTCAAAAATAATGCGGCTCTTTGCCTCTTTTTCATTCTCTAAGATGTCACAAAAGAGACAGTGGTTCTTTTCTTCGTAATATTCCTTGCTCGATGCCAGCTCAACCTCCAGCTTTTTCGGCACGTAGCTGTACGCGTAAATCTGACCGTGCGGATGCGGCATGGTTACGCCGACCACATCGCCGCGGTTTTCAAAGATAAAGATGTACTTGATTTTTTCGTCCTGCTTCAGTGCGCAGAACCGCGCCGTCCAAAGGTCAACCAATTCCCGGATGTGGCTGACGCTCAGCTCCGGCAGGGTGATGGTGTGGTTGGGCGAGTAGAGGATAACCTCGCACTTGCCATAGGCCTCTTTGGTTTGATAAAGCTTGGTTGCGACATCGTCCGGAACCGGCGGATTCTGGGACAATGCGGGAAAGTCGTTGTCATATTCATAAACGGTAAAGTGATCCGGAACCTTGCCGGAGCCGGGACAAAACGGACACCAGTCCTTGGGCATCTGCGGACGGTTTTGACGGTGTGACGCAATCATAACCCAGTCCTTGGTCAGCGGATTATAACGTAATTCAGCCATATTGATTCCTCCTGGATAACGAATTCTCATTTTATAATACCAGTGTACCACAATGAGAGAAGAGGTCAATATTAAATAATGGACGAAAATACCATAAAATATTAACCTTGCAATTTGATTTTGCCTATGATAAACTGAGGATAAGAAGAAAGACGGTGATAGAAAATGTGCAGAGCAGGTCGCTTTTTTTTAATCTTCTTTGCGGCGTTTACGGTCGTGTTCGGCATAGAGGTTTTGGCAGCCGAAGAGAAGCAGTATCTGGTTTATCGGTTAGGTGATGCGGCGGTCTCGCTCAGCGCCGAGGATACGGGGCTGGTTCCGCTGATGCCGGAGCTGGGGGTATATATTTGCAAAGAGTCGAAACTGGCCGAGGTTCAAAAGCTTTCCGGTGTGACATGGGTGGAAGAAAACGCCCCGGCCTTTCTCTGTGAGGAGCCGGAGGTTGTCCCGAACGATCCGGAACTTTTGAATCAATGGAATCTCGATATGATCGGCATGAAAGAGAGCTGGTACTGGAACGCCGACGGCAAAGGAACGCGCGTTGCCGTGATCGATTCCGGTGTGGATGCGGCGCACCCGGATTTGAAAGGCCGCGTCATTGCGGAAAAAAACTTTTGCGACATCGGTGAAAATGGCGAGATTGAAAATCCGAACGATGTGATGGATACGGTAGGTCACGGGACGGCGGTAGCCTCGATCATTGCGGCCGGAACCAATGACGGCCGCGGCATGGCAGGAATCAGCAGCGCGGATTTGGTGTCGCTGCGCGTGTATGATACAGGCAGCAGTGTGGCATCGATTGCGCTTGCGATCCGTGCCGCCGTGGATGACTATCAATGTGACGTGATTAACCTCAGCCTCGGTACGATGAGCGATAGGAAGATTTTGAGAGAAGCAGTCGAATATGCGCTCAGTAAAAACGTGATTCTGGTTGCGGCGGCGGGAAATCATAGTGGCAAAGACAAAGACGAAGGCAAAGACGAAAACGCGCCGTGGTATCCGGCGTCCTACGACGGCGTGATTTCGGTAGGGTCGGTGAACCGGGACGGCAGCTATTACAGCGGTTCGGTTGCCAACGATGGCGTCAAGGCGGCGGCGCCCGGAGTCAGCGTTTATGCGGCAACTTTGAAAAACACCTGGAAAAGACAAACGGGGACCTCGTTTGCGTGTCCGCAGGTGGCCGGTGCGGCGGCAGTGCTGCGCGGTATTGAGGATACGCTCTCGCCGGCGGATTATCTGGCGCTTATCCGGGAGACGGCAACGGACACCGAAGAGGACGGCTGGGACAAAAAAACCGGGTATGGCATCATCAATATGAAGAAAATGGCGGACGAAGTCTTTCGGCGGCAAGGATTGCTGGTGTTTTCGCGCACAAAGACCGAAGGCGGCGCGGCGCAGTGCCGGGTGTGGAACAGTGCGGACGTGAAAAAAGAGGGCATTGCGGCGGCTGCGGTTTACCGCGGCGGCGATGCGCTGCAGCTGATTTCTTTTCAGGCAGAGCCATTTGCCGCCGCGCCGCAGGAGGAAGTGGTGCTTTCCTGTGCGGCGGAGGCAGAAGAGACCGTGCGTTTTATGCTCTGGGACGGTCTGGGCGGTATTTCGCCGCTCTTCACCTATCCGCTATGCCGGGACATATCGTCTCATTTCTAAAATGCAATATCATATCAAGCCCCCTGTACTCATATAGATAGTGCAGGGGGTGATCTCATTTTTGTCATTCGATTAAGAACCGTGTTGTTATATCTTTTTATTTTGCTGGTGCTGTGCAGCTGCGTCCATTTTTATGTTGTGCGGCAGGAGGCGGTGGCGGTCACCGCGGAGGCCGGGGAGAGCAGCATCACCCTGCCGATTTTGATGTATCACGGCGTGACGGAGGATCCCTCGAAGGTCGGACAGTTTGTGATTTCAAAAGCTATGCTGGAAGAGGATCTTTCCTATCTGCAAAAAGCCGGATATCAAACGGTGACGGTGGACGAGGTGATCCGCTACGTCAAAGAGGATCAGCCGCTGCCGG
>CAVGTH010000126.1:4124-5076 GCA_963632045.1 Roseburia faecis
CGGAAAAACCGATTATTCTGACCTTTGACGACGGGTATTACAACAACTACTGCTATGCATATCCGCTTCTTCAAAAATATCATATGAAGGCCGTGATTTCGCCGATCGGAAAATATTCTGACCTTTACAGTCAAAATGCGGATCAAAACCCGGCTTATGCGCACATTACCTGGGATAACATCCGCGAGATGATGCAGTCGGGGCTCGTTGAGTTTCAAAACCATAGCTATGATCTGCACCACAATACCAACGGCCGTACCGGCGCAAAAAAGAAAAAGGGCGAATCCAAGGCTGCCTACGGGGCGATGCTGGAGAGCGATCTTTTGATTTTTCAGGAAAAAATGCGGGAAAACACCGGGTATACACCAACCACGTTTACCTATCCGTTTGGCGGAATCAGCGAGGATTCTTATGAGGTGTTAAAGAAGATGGGATTTTTAGCCACACTGTCCTGCGAGGAGCGGCTCAACCATATTGTGCGCGGCGATGATGACTGCCTGAAAAACATGTATCGCTATCTGCGCTCAAATCGCCGCAGTGCGGAGAGCATTCTGACAAAGGCGTTTGCAGAGGATAAAACAAAATAGGACTTGCTGCAAAGCAAGCCCTTCAGACTGTCGAAAAAGTCAGTTTTCAGCAAGATATTGCTTTGAATTGATAGCCCTCCGCCCATAACTCCGCCGCCGCGCCCGTTTGGGCAATGTCGCAATATCTTGCCGAAAACGGCGTAAAATCGGCGAAAAATTTCATTGCCGTGCCGCCGCGGTAGGCATGGCGGAACGGGGGACGGCGATCAGATCAAAATGAAATTTTTCGCAAAATAGGGTTTATCGACACGCTCAGGCTTGCTGCAAAGCAAGCCCCAGACCGCTGACAAAGTCAAAGTCAGCGGTCACTTTTTTTGTAAAAAAGCCTTCCCGAATTATGCGTAATATGGTATCATATAAGTAAA
>CAVGTH010000127.1:0-1315 GCA_963632045.1 Roseburia faecis
GTTGGCGGCGGTCTTTACCTCGAAGGTACGGCAATTCAGCAGCTGCCGGATAATCTCACGGTTGGCGGCGGTCTTTACCTCGGAGGCACGGCAATTCAGCAGCTGCCGGATAATCTCACGGTTGGCGGCTGGCTTGACCTCAGCGGCACGGGAATTCGGGACACTTCTATGGTAAAACGCTTGAAAGACGGTGATCATCGGCCGGGTGAGTGGATTTATGCAGACGAAATCTTAACGCACATAAAACGGGAAAAACAGGTTCATACCGAGGATGGCGATTTCACATTCTACGTCGGCAAGATTCCGGGGCGCAACGTAGTGTATGACGGTACATTTTATGCACATGCCGCTACGCTGCGCGAGGGTGTACAGGATATTCTTTTCAAGCGTGCCAAAGACCGCGGTGCAGAGGTGTACAAACAATACGGACGCAATGACCGCATCGATACTAAGGACGCCATCGTGATGTATCGAATCATCACAGGCGCTTGCAGACAGGGAACACAGCAGTTTATCGATTCACTCCCTAATGGGTTAAAGGAAAGCTATACCATCCGTGAAGTCATGGGAATGACAAAAGGCAAGTATGGCAGTGAGACGTTTCGGGAATTTTTTGAGGAATAAAAAAAGCGTCCGTCCGCGAGGGATGCGGAACGGACAAAACAAAAACTACACTTATATCATACAACAAAACGGTGTGGTTGTCAAGGAGGAATTTTTATGGATATGACGCACCCGGATATTTTGAGGATGGAGTGGTTCGGGGAACTGGAGCCGGAGCGGTACGAAGGCGGCGGCTATGATGAATATCTTGCCGCACAGCAGGACGAATACAGGGACAGAGAGGTGACGTTTGATGAATGACGAACTGATTATCATAAAGCAGGTGCCGGTGATTGAGGAGCATTTGCAGCGGATTAAATTTGAGATTGAGGAACGTGTTGATGCGGCGCTCTCTCTTGTGTGCAGCGAATCGACGTACAAGGATGTAAAAAAGGCCAGAGCGGAGTTGAATGCAATGCTGACGTATTTTGAAAACCGCCGCAAAGATGTCAAGAAAACGATCGAAGAGCCGTACGAGCAGTTTAACCGGATATACGCCGAGAATGTGTCAGAGCCGTTTCGGCGGGGGCTTGCGCAGATTGATGAAAAGATCGCGGCAGTCGAAAGCGAAATCAAGGATCGGCGCGCTGCGGTACTTGAGCGATACTTTGACGAATTGTGCGCAGAACGCGGCATTGATTTTCTGGAATTTGAAAGGATTCCCGTAAAAATCACCATGTCGGCCTCCGAAAAGTCGCTGAAAGCCCGGATT
>CAVGTH010000127.1:1325-5061 GCA_963632045.1 Roseburia faecis
GGCGGCGGTCGAAAAGGTGAGCGAGGATTTGAAACTAATCGGGACGCAGGAGTACAAAGACGAAATCCTACTGGAATACCGCAGCAGCATGAATATTTCGGCGGCGATAACAACGGTACATAACAGGCACATCGCATTGGAGCAGCTGGCAAGCACAGAGGCGGACAGGCATAAGATCGAAGAGGCGATGGCGGAGGCGGAAAGAAAGGTGGACGCGGTCATGGAAGCGGCGCCGCCGACCGTCGAGGATGCGGAAAAGGTGCTTGCGCTTTCGTTTACCGTAAGAGCAACACGCGAAAAATTGCGTGCATTAAAGGAATTTTTAGAAAATGGAGGGTATGACTATGAGTAACACAGAGGTAGCAAAGAAATCTACGTTTTCGGCGTTTGTCAATGCGACAAGCACGAAACGGGCGATTATGAACGCATTACAGGACGAGAACAGAGCAAGGCGGTTTACGGCGTCAATTGTTTCGGCGGTAAATGCCAATCCGGCGCTTGCGGAATGTGACGCGGTCACAATCATATCCGGCGCGCTTTTGGGCGAAAGTCTGAATCTTTCCCCGTCGCCGCAGCTGGGTCAATATTATCTCGTCCCGTTTAACGACAATAAGCGCGGCTGCAAGGTGGCGCAGTTTCAGCTTGGCTATAAGGGGTACATTCAGCTTGCAATCCGCAGCGGTGAATACCGAAAGTTAAACGTCCTTGCCATAAAGGAGGGCGAACTTGTCAGATTTGATCCGCTGAATGAAGAAATTGAAGTCAATCTCATTGAGGACGAGATTGCACGGGAAAACACGCCGACAGTCGGATATTATGCGATGTTTGAATACACCAACGGATTTCGCAAAGCGATCTACTGGAGCCGCGAGAAAATGGAGGCGCACGCGGACAAATTCAGCGCGGCATTCAACGCCAAAACGTTTGAGAAACTCCGGGCGGGCGAAATCCCCGAAAAGGATCGCTGGAAGTATTCATCCTTTTGGTACAAGGATTTTGACGCCATGGCATACAAAACGATGCTGCGGCAGCTGATCTCCAAGTGGGGCATTATGTCAATCGAAATGCAGGATGTTATCGCAAAGGATGATGGCGTGCTGCGCGAAAACAACGCGGTAGAATTCATTGCCGATACCGTCGAAAGCAGTCCGATTGTGCAGCAGGACGAGCCGAACGACGCAGAAAAGGTAACCATGGACGAGTTATGACATATACCGTGATCGCAACCGGGAGCAAAGGAAACGCCGTGGTTTTAAACGATTGCATTCTGATTGACTGCGGCGTTCCGTTTAAAAAGTTGAAGGACGTGTATTGGAACCTCCGGATTGTTCTGCTCACGCATGTTCACGGCGACCATTTCAACAAACGTACCGTAAAAAAGCTGGCCGCAGAACGGCCGACGCTGCGGTTTGCGTGCGGTGCTTACCTTGTGCCGGAACTGCTGCAATGCGGCGTGCCAAAACGCAGCATCGATGTGGTTGAGGCAGGAAAAATCTATCACTACAAGTCCTTTGCGATAAGCCCGGTTATCCTATACCATGATGTGCAAAACTTTGGCTATCGGATATTTTGGGGCGGCGAGAAAGCAATTTATGCAACCGATACCGGAACGCTTGACGGAATCAGCGCAAAGGGCTATGACCTGTATCTGATCGAGGCGAACTACACGGACGCGGAATTAAAGGAACGGCTTATCGCAAAGAGAAGAAACGGCGAATATGCATACGAAAAGAGGGTGCCGTATACGCACCTGTCGCAGCAGCAGGCAGATGACTTTGTATGTGAAAATGCCGGTGTTCAATCGGAGGTTGTGTATCTTCATAAACATGGAGGTGTGGCACGTGACAGTGACGGCGAAAGTGATCGGCTACGATGGGCAGAACATGGTGATTGTTCCGGATCGGCCGATTGAAAAGGAACTGATTCAAAAACAGGTTGGCAAAGTGGAATTGCGTCTGCGCGACGGGCGGACGATTACCGCGGAGCAGAGGAAAAAGGCGTATGCGACGATTCGGGATATCGCGAATTGGTGCGGACACCTTCCGGAATTTTTAAAGGAGTGGTTTAAGTATGAATACATACTCCGCACCGGGGACGAGTATTTCAGCCTTTCAGATTGTTCTGTAACGGTCGCGAGAGCGTATATTAACCTGCTGATTGAATTTTGCCTCAAACACGGTGTGCCGATACGGGAATCCTTGACAGAACGCACGGATGATATCGACACATATCTGTACATGTGCTTGTATTATCGAAAATGCGCGGTATGCGGGAGACCGGCGGATGTGCACCATGTGACAGGCTCTAAGATTGGCATGGGCGGTGACAGGAGGTGCGCGCATCACCTTGGCAGATACGCGATTGCGCTGTGCCGGGAGCACCACAACGCTGCGCATACGGCAGAACAGGCGTTTTTGGAGGCAAACCACATATACGGCATACCTTTGGATGAAAACTTATGCGAGAGACTAAAATTACGGAGGTGATAACAGATGATAAACAAAGCAATTTTGATGGGACGGCTAACCAAAGCCCCGGAACTGCGGCACACAAGCGCAGGGACGCCGGTGGTGAGTTTTTCCATCGCGATTGACAACGGCTACGGCGAGAATAAGCGGACCGATTTTGTAAACTGCGTGGCGTGGAACAAGACGGCGGAGTTTGTCAGCAGCTATTTTGAAAAGGGCAGCATGATGATTGTAATCGGCCGCATCGCGACCAGAACCTGGGAGGATCAGAGCGGCAAAAAGTGCTATGCGACCGAGGTTGTGGCTGCGGAGGTCAAGTTTGGCGAGAGCAAGGCGGCAAGGCAGCGGCAGCAAACACAGACACAGGAGCCGGCGGCTTTGGACGAGGATTTTACGGAACTGATGGAAAACGATGACGATCTGCCGTGGAGGTGAGAAGATGAAAAAACAGTCACAGTGTAACAGGATCATGCAATACATGCACGATTTTGGCAGTATCAGCACGCGCGAGGCGTTTGACGATCTGGGCGTCACCCGGCTTTCCGGCCGCATTTATGACCTGAAAAAAACAGGGTGTACCGATTGCGGACAGTATGGAAAAGAGCAAGAACCGATACGGCGAGATCGTGACATACAAGCGATACCGGATTGACATGGCACGCAGTGTCACTTCGATTCATGATACGATGTAGGAAACACAACAGGAGGCGTGAGTATGGCAGATGGTATTCCATATTTTCCTCTTGATGTTTACGCTGATGATAAGATTCGATTGATTGAGGCGGAATTTGGGCTGAAAGGGTTTGCAATAATCGTTAAACTCTACCAAAAAATATACGGTGGGTTTGGTTATTATTGTGAATGGACAAACGACGTGGGTTTGTTGTTTTCGCAGGATGTCTGCGAGGGTTACTCATCTGTGTCCGAAATAGTGAGCGCCGCAATCAGAAGAGGTATTTTTGACAAGGATTTGTACGAAAAATATCAGATATTGACCTCACGCGGGGTACAAAAACGGTATTTTTCCGCAGTCAGCCGCAGAAAGCAAGTCAATGTCAAATCCGAGTACCTCTTAGTTAAGGTCGCACAATTTTCAGAAAATGTAAACATTTTGAGTGAAAATGTAAGCAGAAATGCAAAAAATGTATGCAATTTACAACAAAGTAAAGAAAAGAAAAGTAAAGAAGAGAATAGTAAAGAAAAGAAAAAGAAGAATGCAAGGCCGCAGGGCGGCTATGACCGGATTCTGGCCGACATCGAGGATGAAG
>CAVGTH010000128.1:0-1079 GCA_963632045.1 Roseburia faecis
ATACAATTTTGCGGTTTAACAGAAAAATACTCCATGAAATTGGGGGAAAACGGCTCATCCGTTATGGCACTTCAACTTATGCCGTCTCCGTACGTTAACAAATATTTAAACGATCTAAATGAAAAAGTAATTGCCATGTTTCAGGATATCGGAATTACCGATGGACCGATCTGGATAGAGGCATTTAACCACGATGGAGAATTTATATTTAACGAAATGGGCTATCGATTTGGCGGATCTATGACGAACTATCCCGTTAAATATTTTTATGGAATCGACCAATTAAGAGAAATGATTCATCTTGCGCTTAACATTCGGGAAGAGACAAAAACGATTACAAATTTGTCGGATTATTCCGGTTATTGTATCCTGCCGGTTCACATTAACCGTGGTAAGATCACCAAAATAACAGGTGAAAATAACATAAAAAAGCTTGACCAGTTAGAAGCCATTGCCAGAGTTCATTATCTCGGAGACGATATACAAGAACTTGGCACCGCAAATCAAGTATTCTGTTATCTGCACATAAAATACAATACTTTATCGGACTTAAAAGAAACCATTCATCATATAAGAGAACAGTATAAGGTATATGATGAAAACGGAAATCAGATGTTGTTTTATTTAATGGATATCGATCACCTAAAGGATGGCGCTTATGGAAAAAGGATATAAAATAAAGATACTGACACAAAAAGATCTTATTAATGCAGGATGCTTTGATGTAGATAAAATCATAAATATTGTCAAAGATGTTTTAGTGGAATATGCTAAGGGAAACTTGATTTTTCCGGAGAAAACATCCATGATATTTGATACGGTATCGCAGGATAGTATTAATTGCCTTATCGCAGGCATACCAGCTGAGCATGTTTATGGTGTTAAATGGGTATCCGTTTTCCCCGATAATCCAACCCTTCGAAACAAACAAAACCTCAGCGCCGTAATACTCCTTTCTGAGTTAAAAAACGGTTTTCCTATTGCATTTATGGAGGGAACGCTTTGCTCAAATTTAAGAACGGCCGCGATTGGCGCTTTAGCTTCTAAATATTTGGCAAAATCCTCTGCTCCAATTATCG
>CAVGTH010000128.1:1089-3019 GCA_963632045.1 Roseburia faecis
CGGATTCCTAGGTGCAGGCGAACAGGCGAAATCCCACTTTTTAGCCATGAAATCTGTTCATCCTGAGATAAAGGTCTGCAAGGTCGCCTCCAGGACAAGCGCCAGCGAATTTGGTTTCATTTCCCAAATGAAAAAATACTACCCTGACGTTGAATATGTTGTGTGTCATTCTAATTTTGAAGATGCCGCAAGAGACTCCGATATTATTGTCACTGCTATCAGCGGACAAGAAAAACTTTTAAAAGCTGATTGGATTAGTGAGGGGGCGTTCTACTGTCATGTTGGGGGATTAGAGGATGATTTTTCAGTACCGCAAAAAGCCGATAAAATTGTTTGTGACGATTGGGAGGTTGTCAAACATCGAACACAAACAATCAGCCAGATGTACCATCTAGACTTACTGACCGATCAGGACATCTATGGTAATCTCCATGAAATTATTATGAAAAATAAGCCGGGAAGAACAAATGACCGGGAGTTTATTTATTTCAATAGTGTAGGGCTATCTTTTTTGGATGTTGCCGTTGCCAATTGGATGTACCATAAGGCGTTAGAAAACTCCTGCGGAACCGATATTCGGTTACAGGAAAAATCTATGTTTGATTTTGATATACAGTAGCATCTATTTGAACAGAGCAATTAGACCAAGTAAAATAACCAGCAATGATATCAAGAAATTTACCACCGTGCAGGATATTTTAAATGTCATGGAATAATTGAAAAACGGCGGTGCAAAGTATAACTTTTGCACCGCCAAACGAATGTTTGATGTTTTAAATTGCAGCATTGATTAGGATGTGTTTTCATGAAACAAATTAACGTAACACGCTCCTCCATGCCCGATTTGGAGGAATATATCGAAGAAATCAAGGATATTTGGGACACGCGGCAGCTGACTAATATGGGCAGCAAACACAATGCCTTGCAGGACAAGCTGGCAAGCTACCTCTCCGCGCCGCACATCTCGCTGTTTACCAACGGTCATCTTGCGCTGGAGGCGGTTCTCGCCGCAATGGATCTGAAAGGTGAGGTGATTACCACACCGTTCACTTTTGCCTCTACCACACAGGCCATTGTCCGAAACGGACTGACCCCGGTGTTTTGCGACATTGACCCAAAAACCTATACCATGGATCCAAACAAGATCGAACCTTTGATTACCGCAAACACCTGTGCGATTGTCCCGGTTCATGTATATGGCAGCGTCTGCGATGTCACGGCAATTGAGGCCATTGCAAAAAAACATCATCTTAAGGTGATTTATGACGCGGCGCACACCTTTGGCGTCCGTGTCGGTGCGCGCGGCATTGCCTCCTTTGGCAACGCCTCGATGTTCAGCTTTCACGCGACCAAGGTCTTTCACACCATTGAGGGCGGCTGTGTTGCCTATCCTGACGAAACCCTGACCCAAAAGCTGCGCATCCAAAAAAACTTTGGCATGCAGGACGCCGAACACTATCCGGAAGTTGCCGGCAATGCCAAAATGAATGAATTCCAGGCGGCAATGGGGCTTTGCAATCTGCGGCATGTCGATGCAGAGATTCAAAAGCGCAAAACCGCCGTGCACCGTTATATGGAGCGGCTCTCCGACGTGCCGGGAACCACCCCTTGGCAGGAGCAGCCCGGCGTGACGCACAACTATGCCTACTTTCCGGTATTGTTTGATAAGGAAGTATTCGGAAAATCGCGGGACGAGGTCTCCGACCTGCTCGCCGCTCATGACATCTTTGCGCGCAAATATTTTTATCCCATCACCAGCACCTTTTCGTGCTACGATAACAAGTTTCCGATTGCCAAAACGCCGATCGCCGAGGCGGTCTCAAAACAGGTGCTGACCCTTCCGCTCTATGCGAATTTAAGCACCGAAGATGTAGATCGCATCTGTGACGTGATTTTAAACTAAGAAGGTGAAACGATGAAAGGTATTATC
>CAVGTH010000128.1:3029-5018 GCA_963632045.1 Roseburia faecis
ATCTTAGCCGGGGGCAAAGGAACAAGACTATATCCCAACACCCTGGTGGTCTCAAAGCAGCTTTTGCCGATCTATGACAAGCCCCTGATCTACTATCCGCTGTCCGTACTTCTCCTGGCAGGAATCCGTGAAGTTCTGATTATCTCCACGCCGCACGATATCAAAAATTATCAGGACTTGCTCGGCGACGGCTCCCAAATCGGCATCCGGCTTTCCTATAAGGTACAGGATACGCCGCGCGGCCTGGCGGACGCGTTTATCCTGGGCGAGGACTTCATCGGCAATGACAGCGTGTGCCTGGTACTCGGCGACAACGTTTTTCACGGACAATCCTTTACAAATATTTTACAAAAGGCAAAATACAACGCCGAGACATACGGCGCCAACATCTTTGGCATTATGGTCAAAGACCCCAGAGCCTTCGGCGTTGTCGAATTTGACGGAGAAGGCAAGGTTATTTCCATCGAAGAAAAGCCGGAACGCCCCAAATCCAACTATGCGGTTCCCGGTCTGTACTTTTATGACAACCGTGTGGTTGAGATCGCAAAGCATGTCAAGCCGTCTCCGCGCGGCGAAATTGAGATCACGGCGATCAACAACGCCTATCTTCAAAAAGGTTGCCTGCGCGTCACGCTGATGGGGCGCGGCATGGCGTGGCTGGACACCGGTTCTCCCAAGGGAATGCATAAAGCCAGCGGCTATGTAAAAACCATGCAGGAAATGCAGGGCTTTTATATCTCCTGCATCGAAGAAATCGCATGGCGCCGCGGTTTTATTGACGATGCGCAGCTGCAACAGCTGGGCGAAGCGCTCTCCATGACGGACTACGGAAAATACATACTCTCATTACTGGAGGAATCGAAATGAATCTACTGATTACAGGCGGTGCCGGATTTATCGGCGGAAATTTTGTGCATTATATGGTGGGGAAATATCCCACTTACCGTATCATCGTCTTAGACAAACTGACCTACGCCGGGAACATGGAAACCCTGGACAAGGTGATCGATAAAATTCGGTTCATCAAGGCGGATATCGCGGATCGCAAAGCCGTATACGATATTTTTGAAACGGAAAAGCCGGATATCGTTGTCAACTTTGCGGCGGAATCCCATGTAGACCGCTCGATCGAGGATCCGGAAATCTTTTTAAAAACCAACATTCTCGGCACCCAGGTTTTGATGGACGCCTGCCGCAAATACGGAATTTCCCGTTATCACCAGGTATCGACCGATGAGGTTTACGGGGATTTGCCGCTTGACCGCAAAGATTTGTTTTTCACAGAGGAAACGCCGATCCATACCTCCAGCCCCTATTCTGCCTCCAAGGCGTCGGCCGACCTTTTGGTACAGGCCTATCACAGAACCTACGGGCTGCCGGTTACCATCTCGCGCTGCTCTAACAATTACGGGCCGTATCACTTCCCGGAAAAACTGATTCCTCTAATGATTGCCAATGCGCTGGCTGATAAGCCCCTGCCCGTGTACGGAAAGGGACTGAATGTCCGCGACTGGCTCTATGTGGAGGATCACTGCAAGGCCATTGATCTTATTCTGCACCGCGGCAAGGTCGGCGAGGTATACAACATCGGCGGCCATAACGAAAAGACCAATATTGATATCGTCAAAATGATTTTAGCCATTCTCGGCAAGCCGGAAAGTCTGATTACCTATGTGGCCGACCGCAAGGGACATGATTTGCGCTATGCGATTGACCCGACCAAAATTCACAACGAGCTTGGCTGGCTGCCGGAAACAAAATTTGAGGACGGGATTCAAAAGACCGTACAGTGGTATCTGGACAACAAGCCCTGGTGGGAGAGAATCATCAGCGGCGAATACCAGGAATACTATCAAAAAATGTATCAAAATCGATAAAAAAGACCGCCGATGGGCGGTCTTCAGACCGCTGACAAAGTCAAAGTCAGCGGTCACTTTTTTGTAAAAAAGCCTTCCCGAATTATGCGTAATATGGTATCATATAAGTAAA
>CAVGTH010000129.1:0-4976 GCA_963632045.1 Roseburia faecis
AAAAATTCAAAATCGACAAGCCTCCGCACATCGTTAATCGCGAAGTATGGCATTATTCCGATTACATACCTTACATCAAAGCAAGATACGGTGTCGACATTAAACCGGTTAAACGCCGCAAACCCTGTGACATACCCGATAACACCGTTTGCCCCTGCTGTAACGCTCCCAAAGAATATCTCTACAAAAACAACGGTTCCAAGGGACAGCTTTTCTGCAAGGTCTGCTCAAACAAGTTCAGTCCTGAAGAATCGAGGTTTACAAGTTTCATTCTCTCATCCGTGGAACGCACCGTGAATACTCTCCTTTTCAAGCAGCGGCCGCATCTTCTTTTTGCCAAGCTGCAAAAGTTTATCGATTTGTTTGACGGTTTTATGCATGGTCTGTGCCGCCTCCCGATAACTCATGTCCTCAATGTATACAAGGTACATTGTCTCTCTTTGGGCATTGCTGAGCCGATCCATGCACTGATACAGCGCCTTGTTTCTCTCCTTTTTGGAAAGCGCAAATTCTACGCCATCATCCACAGTACGCTCTAAGTGGAACTCCATCTCCTCATGGCTGAACAAAAGGTGCCTCTTCTGCTTTTTTAAAAACATCAGCGCATAGTTTCGCGCCACCTTATAGATATATGCGTGAAAGCTGTTTTTGATCCGCGGACGCTTGTCCACCAGATACGCAAAAACCTCGATCAAAAGATCCTCCGCGTCGTGAAGATTATTCACATAGCCGTTGATATACAGCGTCAAACGATCGCCGTACCGTTCCATCAGCTTTTCTAAGGCGCTTTGATCTCCCGCAAGCTATTCCCGATAAAGTCTATCCTCTGTATCCATAGGCGGCTTCTCCTTTTCATGACGGTGTATGCGACAGGTATTTTACTACTCCGTAAGGTTTTTGCTCTGCAAAAGTCCCTGGATGCGGTACATAAACAGTGCCACCTCGATACGGCTTGCGTTCCCCTGCGGATTGACCCAGCCGTCACCGTAACCGCTCATCAGTCCGGCGCCCACGCAGGCCGCCATCGCGTCTCTTGCGTAAAAGTCGATCGAATCCTTATCCAAAAACCGGTTGAGCTCTGCCGTGTTGGGGATTGCGGTCAAAACGCCCTCTTCTTTCAGCACCCGATAGGCAAGGGTTGCCATGTCCTGACGCTTGATTTGGTTGTCCGGGTCAAAAAGGTTGTCCCCATAGCCTGCGGCAATACCCAGTGCCTTTGCCATCCCGATTTCGTCATAATAATAGGTTCCCGGATAAACATCGGAGAAATTGTCTTTAAAATCCGCCTTTTTTCCTAAAATACGGAGCAGCAGCACCGTATTGTCGGCACGGGTGATGTAGGCGTCCGGGTCAAACTCGGTTTCGCTTCTGCCGCGGATAATGCCCTGCGACGCAAGCGAATTGACGGCGTCCATCGCCCACCAGTAGTTGTCAAGATCGGTAAATTTGTTGACATAGGTGCCGTCTGACGGCTTGTCCGTCCCGGTATTGCTCATCGGCTCAGACGATGCCGGCACCGACGGCTCCTCAGCGGCTGCCGGTGTGGACGATGACGTATCCTTCGCCGAATCCTCGGCGTTTACCTCCTGCATCAGCTGATAGATGGACGAATTATCCATAAAGTTATGATAGGTAAACATGCAATACCCGGAGATATTGGCGTTTTCACGGCCGATGGCGATATGCTGTCTCAGCTCATTGGTGCCGTTTTCTCCCGTCCACGCCTCCAGCGTGCTGGAGGTGGTGCGGTACGCGCCCTCGCCGATATAAAGACGGACATCGGTATTTTTAATCAGATCCGACCACCAGGAGGTCAGAACGGAGTAATCCGCGATTTCATAGCCGATATTCCAATAAATCTGTGGCATGATATAATCGACCCAGCCGTTTTCCACCCACGCTTTGGAGTCGGCAAAAACCGTATTGTACGAGCCGCTGCCGCGGGTATTGCTGCCGCCGCTGACATCGGACGCATTGGCCCAGATCCCTCTTGGGCTGATGCCGAACTGAATCCCCGGCTTTGCCTCATGAACGGCGGTGTCCATGGTTTGTACCAGTTTATTGACCATCGCGCGGCGCCAATCAGCCTTATCCGGGTACTGATCTTTATAAAACGAGTAGGTCACATCGTCATTATATCCGCCCTCCGGGTAGAAATAATCATCCATGTGCAGACCGTCCACATCGTAGTTTTTCACAATTTCAACGGCGCCGTCCACGATCAGCTGAATCGACGCACTGTCACCCGGATTATAAAACATCTTTCCGTTTGCGTCCGTCATGACAAGTTCCGGATGCAAAACGGCCGGGTTGTTTGCCGCCAGGCGGCTATTATCTGCCGAAGAATTGGTGATACGGTACGGATTGATCCACGCATGCAGCTCTATGCCGCGCTGATGCGCCTCTTCGACGGCAAAGGCCAGCGGATCAAAACCGTGATCGGGCGCAACGCCCTGCGTCCCGGTCAGGTAACGTGACCACGGGAAAATCGACGACGCATAAAGCGCGTCACCCGACGGGCGAACCTGGAAGAATACGGCGTTAAAGCCCATCTCCTTACTGTGATCCATAATGGAGACGAGTTCTTTTTTCAGCACCTCCGCATCGGTGGTCTGGGTCGAGGGATAATCGATGTTGGCAATCGTCGATACCCAGACGCCGCGCAATTCGTCCCACGCCGCGGACGCCGTCTGCGTCTCCTTCGGTATGTAAAATACACTGATTCCGATGGCGGTACACAAAATCAACACCAGCATCCGCAGTGAAAAGTTGTATTTTTGCATCATGATTCTGCACTCCTTTATCAAAAATTAAAACGGCGACACCAAACACTTGTCCCTATCATGTATATGTTTAAAAATCACAAAATAGTCACGGCAAGGCAGCATATGCCGGCATCATCACTAACAAAATATTTTACCATATTTTGATTCGAATTTCAACCAATCTTTGAAATCGTTACATAAAAATAATATTTTTAAGTCAAAAAGGTACTGCCGCACAGACGGCAATACCTTTTTGACGGATAAAATCTCTGTTTTGTTTCCGATTTATTTTCGGTTTTTGTTTTTGCCCGGCAAAATCACGCGGTCAATTTTCAGTTCCCGGTATTCTTCGCCGGAATCGATGCACCGACCGCAGTTATTGCATTTTTGAAAGGGATTTAAGTCGCAGTAATCGCATTCTCCGCAGGAATTGCAAATCTTATCCTTCTCCAGCACACACATTTTCGGCATGATTTACACCTCACTCATCGCATCGGCGGCACGCAGAATCCCGATTTTTGCGGCGTCATAGATGGTGCCGCCCTGCATATAGGCAATATACGGCGGACAAATCGGCGCGTCTGCCGAGAGTTCAATCGAGGCGCCCTGGACAAAGGCACCGGCGGCCATAATAACAGGATCCTCATAGCCCGGCATATCCCACGGCTCCGGCGTGACATAACTGTCAATCGGGGAACCCTTTTGGATCGCCTGGCAGAACCGAATCACGTTTTCCGGCGTCTTTAGACGGATGGCCTGAATAATATCGCTGCGCGCCGCTTTTGGCGCAGGGCAGACCGCAAAGCCGAGTTTTTCAAACATGCCGGCGCAAAGCACCGCCGTTTTGATACTCTGCCCCACCACATGCGGCGCCTGAAACAGACCCTGGTACAGGTTCCGGTTAAATCCGAGTGACGCCCCGGTGTGCCGTCCCAATCCCGGTGCGGTCAGGCGGTAAGAAATCTTTTCGACCAGATCGGCACGGCCGGCAACATAGCCGCCGCTGAGCGCAAGGCCGCCGCCGGCGTTTTTGATCAGCGAACCCACGATAATATCCGCGCCGGCCTGGGTCGGTTCGGTCTCCTCCACAAATTCACCGTAGCAATTGTCAACCATGCAGATGACATCGGGATCGGTCTCCTTGATCATGCGGATCAGCGACCCGATCTGCGCCACGGTCAGAGAATCGCGCCATGCGTAGCCGCGCGAACGCTGAATCAGCACAAGCTTGATCTTTTCGCGCCGGAGCAGCGCGCGGATCGCATCGTAATCGATCTGATCGCCGTCCTTTAAATCCACCTGCCGGTACGAAACACCAAAATCCTTGAGCGAGCCGCAATCGCCCTCGCCGCGGATGCCGATCACCTCTTCCATGGTGTCATACGGCGCACCGACCACCGACGCCATGATATCACCCGGCCGCAAAATGCCGTACAGGCAGCTTGCAATCGCCTGGGTTCCGCTTACGATATGGTGGCGCACCAGCGCGTCCTCCGCGCCGACAATCTCTGCAAAGACACGGTCTAGGGTGTCACGCCCCAGATCGTCATACCCATAGCCGGTCGTCTCGCCAAAGTGCGCATAGGACACGCGGTGATGCTGAAACGCACGCAGCACTTTCAGCTGATTATACGAGGCAACCCGGTCGATCCTCGCAAAGACTTCGCCGAGTTCTTCCTCCGTCTCGCGCATACATGCAACCGTCTTTTCGGAAATGCCGACCTCCCGATGTAAAAATTCGTTTTCTAAATTATTTTGCATAGTTTAACCCGTTTAAGTCGTCGGGCGATAATACCGCAATGCCGCCCTGCTGCAGCAATGCAACCGAACGTTCGCTGGCGTTGGTCTTAATCACGATGACTGCCTTTGCTGATTTTTCGCCGATGAAGGAATAGATATATTCGATGCTGATATCTTCCTTCTTTAAAAGCATGATAACCTTGCTGAAAGCGCCGACCGTATCATCAATGGACACCGCGATCACATCGGTGGTGCTTGCCGTCATATTGTTCTCACGCAGAACCTTTTCTGCCCGCTCCGGGTCGTTCACGATCATCCGAAGAATGCCGAAATCGGTCGTGTCCGCGATATTGATGGCGCGCATGTCAATGTTATTTTCTGACAAAACGTTGGTGATTTCTGCCAGACGGCCGGGTCTGTTTTCCATAAATACCGAGATTTGCTTAATTAACATGATTCATTCCTCCTATG
>CAVGTH010000130.1:0-4746 GCA_963632045.1 Roseburia faecis
GCGTAGGGCTATCAATTCAAAGCAATATCTTGCTGAAAACTGACTTTTTCGACAACCTGCGGCGGCAGACACTTTTTAATGTCTGCCGCCATTTTTACTTTCTATGTGTCCGACCGTTACGACATCTTCTGAAATACAAGCATCTTTGATTCAAAGTCCCGTCCGATCGGGAAGTACAGGCCGACATTCATCAGATAGTCGCCGTCATAAACCTCATCCGTCCCATCCAGTTTGTACTGCGCCGCAGGGCACAGTCCCTCAAGCTTCACATTGCAAAGCGGCGCCTGTACGCGGCAAAGCCTGGTGCATACCATCAGCGCAGCCGCACTCTGATCCTCCAACACGCTGAGCCACGCCGTCACCTCTCCCTCAAACGGAGATTTTAAGCGATAAAAGTCTCCGCGGTGGAAAATCTCGCGCACCTGTTTGTACTCCGCAATCTGTTCCTTGACGGCCTCGGCCTCTTCTTCGGTGAACTTCGTGATGTCCAGTTGATATCCAAACTGCCCGACCATAGCAACATGACCGCGCGTTGCAAACGGCGTCGTTCGATGCAGCTGGTGATTGGGAACTACCGAGACATGGGCACACATGGCAGAGAGCGGGAATACCATACTGGTACCGTGCTGCACGAAAAGGCGTTCGATCGCGTCGGTATTGTCACTGGTCCAATACTGCGGAAAATAGTATAGCATACCGGCGTCAAACCGTCCGCCGCCGCCGCTGCATCCTTCAAATAATATATCCGGAAACGTTGATGTGATCTGCTCTAAAATCCGATATAGCCCTAACATATAGCGATGCGGCAATTCCTGCTGCTTTGCAGCCGAAAGTTTGGCAGAACCGATCTCGGTAATATTGCGATTCATATCCCACTTTACGTATGAAATCGGTGCACTGCGCAACACAGAAGATACCACGTCGACAATGTAATCCTGCACATCCTCACGCGACAAATCGAGTACCAGCTGCTGCCGGCTCTCGGTGGACGTGCGGTCTTTTACATGGATATGCCAATCCGGATGCGCACGGAATAAGTCGCTGTCTCTTGAAATCATCTCCGGCTCAAACCAAAGCCCAAACTGTATTCCAAGCGCCGTCACCTTTTTTGCCAGTCCGTCAAGGCCGTCCGGCAGCTTGCGGCGATCGGTAACCCAGTCGCCGAGCGAACAGTTGTCACTGTCGCGCTTTCCGAACCACCCGTCATCCAGCACCAAAAGTTCCATACCAAGTTTTTTGGCGGATTTTGCGATATCCAATATTTTTTCTTCGTTAAAATCGAAATAGGTTGCCTCCCAGTTATTGATTAAAATGGGGCGTTCCGTATCGCGGAACTTTCCGCGGCACAGGCGCGTCCGATACAGTTTGTGATAGGTACGGGACATCTCGCCAAACCCGTTTGCCGCATAGACCAAAACCGCCTCCGGCGCCTGGAATTCCTCACCCGGCTCTAAACACCACTGAAAACCGAAAGGATTGATGCCGATCGAAAGCCGCACCGTATCCAGTTCGGAAGTCTCGGCACGGGCGATAAAGTTTCCGCTGTATATGAGCGAGCATCCGTAGACGTCGCCCTGTGTTTCGGTAGTATAAGGTCTTGCAAGCGCCATAAACGGACTGTGCATATGGCTGCTGGACACACGCTTACTGTCAATCAGAATCGTACTGTTTTGAAGCGGCTGCTTTTGAATATGCTGCTCTCTTGCCCAAGCGCCTGCCAGATGGACAAACTCATAGTCCTTATCAAACAGGTAAGAAGCGCTGCTCAGCAGAGTCTTGATGTTGATTTTTTGATCGCCGTCGTTTTGTACCCTAACGCTCTTCGCGATTGCGTCAAAGCTGCTAAACACCGTATAAGATAGAATCACAACCAGCCCGGTCACCGCGTCTTTTAAGGTAATCTCCAAGGTATCTGCCTCTGACTCGCTTTCTGCATAGGTCGCCGGCAGGCCGCAAAGCGGTTTTTTTCCGCTTTCGATATGATAACCCTGATAAAGCAGCTTGGTAACTGCACTGCCGTCCTCATATTCGGCATGAAAAGCAGGGGAGCGATAATCCGCACTGCCGTAGCAAGGGAACTCCATCGGCAACACATTGGTGCTGTACCGGCTCTCCTCAACATCGATTGCCGAAAACCCGTTGTTGCCATGGGTCGGCAGACGACGCTGCATCGCAGTATACCGCTCAATCTTTTTTCCATAATACAGGTGCAAAAGATGCTTTCCCTCATACACGCCCAGCACGTAGCTGGTTTTGGGCGTTTGCAGCATAAAAACCTGTTCCTTTTGATCGTACTGAATTGGCATAATTGATTTCTCCTTTTTCATTTTTTATCGGCGGCAAGTCCGAAAAATACGTCCGCTTACCGTCCGTCATCTTTTATACGTTCAGCTGATGCGCGTCAACCTCCGACGCCGTATTTGGCTTTAACAATAACCGGTAGCTGCTGCCGCCGCATGCCGCTTTTAAACAAAGCGTGATCGGTTTTGCCTGCTTTACCATAGGCAGCGGAATCTGTACCTTGTGACCGCGGCAGTTTGTGTTCGCCAAAACCTGTCCGCAGTTCCAGGTTAAAATTTCGGTCTCCTTGCCGTCTATCACCAAAGTAACCGTGATGCTGTCCGTCACCGTATTTGGACTGTCATTGAGCAGCCACAGTTCGGCAACCAGGGTCTCACCGCCGGTGTAAGAAAAATGCTCGATTCTCGCACTCGGCATGGTGGGGCGCAGCGCCTTTTTCACCGCATCATATCCGGCCTTCGGGCGGCATGGATATGCAATCAACGATTGCCCCGCAGCGGTAATCCAAGGTTCGTTAAAACACCAAGAAAGTGCCATGGAACAATACGGCGCCTGACGGCGCGCCTCTTCAAAAATACAGGTCAGCCCCTCGGTCTGCATCCATATGCTTTTTTCTATGTACGCCGCAAGATCCGGCTGCTTGCCGAAAATCTTGTCGACATCGCCACGGCAGAGCCAGCGGTCTTTTCCCCAGGCACGAAAGGCATGATGCAGTTCCCACGCCGTTTTGGGTTTTGGATCGTTTAAAAGCTCCGGCGGAATCACCTCTTTCAAAATTGACATGGGGGTAATTGACGGCACACCGAATTCCGAATACGCACTGTACCGGCTTTGCGCAAGAATCTCAAAGGCGGTGCGATCCGTATCGGCGTCATAAAAGGTATATGACCCGTGTGCCATTCCCATAACCGGCGCAGTCGGCAAAAACGGCGTTCCCCGATCCAGTTCATAGCAAAGCTTATTGAGCAGCCGCAGGGCATAGGACTGATCGGTCATTTTTGACCAGTTATTAAACAGTTCGTTTCCGCCGCACCACAGGGCAATACAGGGATGCGGCCGCAATCGTTTTACAATTGCCGTTGCTTCTTGGTTCAGCGTTAAAAGATAATCTTCACTGTCAGGATAGCAATTGCACGCCAGCGGAAATTCCTGCCACACCATCAGTCCCAATTCGTCACACAATTCAAAAAAGGAATCCTTGTTGACGATAGCGCCGCCCCAGCTTCGCAGGATATTCATATGCGCGTCCTTTGCCAGCTTCAGCAGCGGCGCGTAAGTCTCTTTTGTTATGGTACCGGTAAAGATCTCCGGGCAAACCCAGTTACTGCCCTTGGCAAAAATTTTTCTTCCGTTCAGTTCCACAGTCATGGGCGGTATACTCCGCGTTTTCGGAAAAACGGAGGGTTCCTCCCACGCCCCCTCATTCATCACAAGCCGAACACGCCGAAATCCGATCCGTCCGCGCCTTTCATCGCCGCGGCTGCTTACGCGCCAGTGATAAAGATAGGGTTCTCCCTGTTCATTGCACCACCAGAGTCTGACATTCTCAAGTTCAAAGCAGGGATCGGCGCCGCGATACACGACCGTTCCCTCCGCGTCCACAAGTTCAACCGTTGTCTCTTCCGCGCAGTCGATGTGAAAGCAAACCTTCGCAGAAGTCAAATCCTCCGACAGGGAATAGGTCACATCACATTCTTCAATATAGGAACTGTCTCTGGTTTCAAGGTAAGTATCGTTCCAGATTCCGGACACTAAAAGGCGCGGATGCCAATCCCAGCCATAGCCGACCGCCGGCTTACAGGATTGATCCGCCTGGTCTCTGCACTCGTCCGCCCCCGCCCGTTTGGGGTGCGGTGCGATATAGACGGTCAGCACATTCCCGTTTTTTAATTCGTCGGTAATGTCGACCGAAACCTTGCTGAACATTCCGATGTGGTGTATCAGTTTTTTCCCATTGAGACAGATGTCATATTCGTATTCAATCCCCTCAGACACAAAAAATACCCGTTCGTCCTCGGATTTTTCATAAACCAACTCCGTTTGATAGCACCATCCGCAATCCTCCAGCTCTCGGAACTTTTCCGCACAGTCTCCGTAGTTAACATCGCCGAACTGCCGACACTTTGCATAATCAAGCTGAATATTACCCGGCACAGACGCCGGGAAAAAAGGAGACAACTCTCCGTCGCGCACGCAGGCGCCCATCCATGTTTGCAAAAAACGCAATCCAAATCCCTCCTAACAAAATACATCTTTTTTTCGGGAGATTAAAGATTATTATAGCATATCAGGAAATCATTGTCAATAAAAAGTCTCCATTTGTTAGTGTCAAGTAAAAGTTGGCAAATTTTTCACTGAATTTTTGAACAACTTAAACAGATAGTATTGCAGCGTTTCCGTCACCGTTGACCGTTACTGCGATAAAATGCGTATCACAAACACACC
>CAVGTH010000131.1:0-4606 GCA_963632045.1 Roseburia faecis
TGATTTTCGGAATCATGTCTGTCGTATTTTTTGTGCTGCGCCACGACGCAGTCGGCGGTCTGGTGTGCGGTATGCAGCAGCTTGATGCGATCCCGGAGGTCGGAAAGGATCTGACCTCGTGGTACGGCGGCAGAAACTGGTTTAATCTGTTCTCTCTGGTGATTTTAACCAGTCTGGGTACCTGGGGACTTCCGCAGATGATCCACAAGTTTTATACCGTAAAAGAAGGAAAGTCCATCAAAGAGGCAGCCGTGATCTCTACGCTGTTTGCTCTCCTGATCGGCGGCGGTGCCTACTTTATCGGTGCGTTCGGACGGCTGTTTTTAAAAAATACCGTGCCGGCTGAGGGGTTTGACGCGATCATTCCCGTGATGCTGAACATTGCGCTCCCCGATGTGATGATGGGGATTTTGCTGGTGCTGATTTTGTCGGCGTCCATGTCCACACTGTCCTCGGTGGTGATGACGTCCAGCAGTTCGCTGACAATCGACCTGGTTAAGGGCTACTTTGCGCCCAATATGAGCGAGAAGGACACGCTCGGTCTGATGCGGATTTTGTGCGTGGTCTTTGTGGCGCTTTCGTTTACCATTGCCGCCTTTAAACCCAAGGAAATCATCACGCTGATGTCGTTTTCCTGGGGGACGGTTGCCGGTACCTTTATCGGCCCGTATGTGTGGGGGCTTTACAGTAAAAAGGTGACGCGTCTCGGCGCGTGGAGCGGTATGGTGCTTGGATTTTTGACCTCGATTGTACCGGCGATTGTTTCCGGCTTTGACGCAAAGTTTGCGCCTACCTTCGGCATGTTTGCCATGATCGTTTCGCTGGTGGTTACGCCGCTGGTCAGCATCTATACACCGAAATATGAAAAAGATTTTATAAAGGGGATTTTTGAAGAATGATTTGGGACAAGGAAGCGGAATGTTGCTCACACAAAAAAACAGAAGAATTGCAGCTGGAGCGGCTGAAACACATGGTCGAAAAGGCCTATGACAGGGTGCCGTTTTATAAAAAGAAGTTTGACGAGGCCGGAATCCGTCCGTCCGATATCACATCGCTTTCGGATATCGAAAAGATTCCGTTCACCACAAAAAACGACATGAGAGAGGAATATCCGTTCGGCCTTTTTGCCGAGCCGATGAAAAACGTGGTTCGCGTTCACGCCTCGTCCGGAACAACGGGAAAGCCCGTGGTTGCCGGCTATACAAAATCTGACCTTGACAACTGGTCAACCGCGATTGCAAGACTTGCCACCGCGGCCGGTGTGAGCGATGAGGACGTTGCGCAGATTTCGTTCGGTTACGGCCTGTTTACAGGCGGTTTCGGGCTGCACTACGGTCTTGAAAAAATCGGAACCACCATCGTTCCGATGTCGAGCGGCAACACGCAAAAGCAGATTATGCTGATGCAGGACTTCGGCACAACGACGCTGATTGCTACGCCTTCCTATGCGATGTACATATCGGAAGTGATCGAGGAAATGCAGCTGCCAAAGTCGAACTTTAAGCTAAAGTACGGTCTGTTCGGCTCGGAGGGCATGAGTGAGGAAATGCGTGCGACCTTAGAAAAACGGTTCGGCGCACTGGTGACGACCAACTATGGCCTGACCGAGGTTTCCGGGCCGGGCGTCAGCGGCGAATGCGAATATAAGTGCGGCCAGCATATCAATGAGGATATGTTCTATGTTGAAATCATTGACCCCAACACCGGAAAGGTTCTGCCCTACGGCGAAAAGGGAGAGGTTGTCATCACAACCCTCACCAAGGAGGCGATGCCGGTGCTGCGTTACCGCACCCGCGATATCTCCTACCTGATTCCGGAGCCGTGTCAGTGCGGACGGACGACCTGGCGGCTTGCCAATATCGAGGGACGCACGGACGATATGCTGATTATCAAGGGCGTTAACGTGTTCCCGTCGCAGATCGAGAGCGTTGTTTTGGGATTTCCGCAGGTCAGCCCCAATTATCAGCTGATTGTCAGACGGAAGAATATGCTGGATAACTTAGAGGTTGTTGTGGAACTGGTGGACGGCAGTCTGCTTGAAAAGTTCAGCGAAATCGAGCGGCTTGAAAAACAGATTTCCGAGAAGATTCACAGTGTTTTGGGGCTTCGGGTTAAGCTGCGGCTTGCGGAGCCAAAGACGATCGAACGTACAACCGGCAAGGCAAAACGCGTGATTGACCTGCGCGGAGAAAATTAGGAAAGATCATAAAACGAGGTGGAAAAATTGGATAAAAAATTGTTGTTAGGAAACGCGGCGGTCGCACGCGGCCTGTATGAAAACGGCGTTCGTGTTGCATCCGCCTATCCCGGCACACCCAGTACCGAGATTTTAGAGTGTGCGGCAAAATATGATGAGGTCTATGCAGAGTGGGCACCGAATGAAAAGGTCGCATTAGAGGTTGCCATCGGTGCATCGGTTGCCGGTGCGCGTGCTTTTTGTGCCATGAAGCATGTCGGATTAAACGTTGCGGCAGATCCGCTGTTTACCGCGGGTTATACCGGCGTCAACGCAGGACTGGTGATCGGAGTTGCCGATGATCCCAGCATGCACAGTTCGCAGAACGAGCAGGACAGCCGCCACTATGCCAAGGCGGCGAAGATTCCGATGGTGGAGCCGTCGGACAGCCGCGAATGCAAGGAATTTGTAAAGTACGCCTACGAACTCAGCGAGCAGTTTGATACGCCGATGCTTTACCGTCTCTGCACCCGTGTTGCGCATTCGCAAAGTATTGTGGAACTGGGCGAGAGAGCGGAGGTCCCGCTAAAAGATTATGAAAAGAACATCGGAAAGTATGTCATGATGCCGGGCAACGCAAAACGGCGCCATCCGGAGGTTGAAAAACGGATCGAAATGATGACGGAATACGCCGAAACCACGCCGCTGAACCGCGTGGAATACGGCGACAAAAAGATCGGTATCATCACGAGCGGTATGTGCTATCACTACGTAAAAGAGGCGTTCGGCGATACGGTTTCGGTGTTAAAACTCGGCTTGGTTTATCCGCTGCCGGTAAAGCTGATTCAGGACTTTGCTGCCGAGGTAGATACGCTGTATGTGGTAGAAGAATTAGACCCCTTTATCGAAGAGCATTGTAACAAGATCGGCGTATCGGTCATCGGCAAATCCCTGTTCCCGATCTGCTATGAATTCAGCGCAAAACAGATCAAAGAATGGATTCTCGGCACCAAGGAGACCGATTATGTGACCGCCGATGAAGAGGTTCCGGTGCGTCCGCCGGTACTCTGTCCGGGATGTCCGCACCGCGGAACGTTCTATGTCTTAAAAAAGATGGGCGTTCATGTCTGCGGCGATATCGGCTGCTATACCCTGGGCGCGGTTGCGCCGCTCGGCGCCATTGACGCGGTGGTCTGCATGGGCGCAAGCGTCGGCATGTCGTTTGGTATGGCGCTGGCGCGCGGCAAGGAATTTGCCAAAAACACCGTTGCGGTCATCGGCGATTCGACCTTTATCCATTCCGGTATCACCGGTCTGATCGAGATCGCGTATAATAAGGGCATCAATACCGTTTTGATTTTGGATAACTCCATCACCGGCATGACCGGTCATCAGGATAACCCGACCACGGGCAAGACCTTAAAGGGTGAGGCGACCGTCAGCGTGGATCTGGAGGCACTCGGTCACGCAGTCGGCATCCGTCGGGTATCGATTGTCGACCCGTTTGATCTTGCAGCACTGGAATCCACCGTACGGCAGGAGCTTGCCACCGACGAACCCTCTTTGGTGATTGTGCAGCGCCCCTGCGCCCTGCTCAAAAATGTGAAGTTCCCCGGCCCGATCCGGATTCAGCCGGAGTCATGTAAGAAGTGTAAAGCCTGTCTGAAACTCGGATGCAGCGCCATTTCCGATAAGGGCGATCATATCGAAATCGATCAGACACTGTGTAACGGGTGCGGATTATGTCAGCGTGTATGTAAGTTTCACGCAATCGGATAGATAGGAGGATAAAACCGTGGAAGTTTCAATTATGATTGTAGGTGTCGGCGGACAGGGAACCCTGCTTGCCAGCAGAATTTTAGGAAATCTGGCCTTGACGCTCGGCTATGACGTTAAGGTTTCCGAGGTGCACGGGATGTCGCAGCGCGGCGGTTCCGTTGTAACCTATGTAAAATACGGTGATACGGTGCATTCTCCGATCATTGATCCGGGCGGCGCCGACCTGATCCTCGCCTTTGAGGAACTGGAGGCTTACCGCTATCTGCCCTATCTCAAAAAGGGCGGACGGATCATCTGTAATTCCCAAAACATCGATCCGATGCCGGTGATTACCGGGGCGATGCACTACCCGACAGAAATTATCGAAAAGATCAAAGAAAAAGGGGTCGATATTGTCCCGATCGACGCCTCCAAACTTGCGATGGAGGCCGGAAATATCAAAACCGTCAACGTGGCGCTGATCGGTCTGCTCTCAAAGTCCATGGACATTTCTGAGGAGCAGTGGGAGGGTGCACTGCGGCAAACGGTTCCCCAAAAGGCATTGGATGTGAATTTAAAGGCGTTTCAATTAGGCAGAGCCGTAGCCGAAAGAGAGTAATCCGAACCCGCCTGAAAAGGCAAAATTTTGGCATCTTTCGGCTTGTCATCTTT
>CAVGTH010000132.1:0-438 GCA_963632045.1 Roseburia faecis
GTTTAATATATTCCCGCACTACGGCACGGCTGCGCTTTTCCACCTCGCTGACAAGGTCAAAAAAGTTGATATCCGGCTGCTCTTTCAAAACTGCGGCGGCAGCGTCACGGTTTGCGTTCATGAAGTCACAGCCCACATTGATTTTATTGATTCCATATTTCACTGCACTCTCAATATTCTCACGGCCGGAGCCGGAGCCGCCGTGCAGCACCAGCGGTGCTTTGGTGCGGCGCTTGATCTCTTTCAGCCGCTCGATATCAAATTTCGGCGTCATGCCCTTTGGATAGTTCCCGTGGGAAGTCCCGAAGGAAATGGCCAGGGCGTCAATCCCGGTTTTTTCAAAAAAGATTTCCGCCTGTTTCGGGTCGGTGTACATCGCCTCCTGCGTTAAGGCGCCGCCCTCGCTGGCACCAAGGCAGCCGATCTCGCCCTCTACGC
>CAVGTH010000132.1:448-4536 GCA_963632045.1 Roseburia faecis
TGGTAATCCTGATATTTTCTTCAAAGTCAAACCGCGAAGCGTCGATCATAACCGAAGAAAATCCGTCATCCATGGCACGCTGCACGATGTCACGTTCCTGGCCGTGATCTAAATTCAGTGCAACGCAGACCGAAGATTGCTCCGCCAGCGTTCTGACAATCGGACAGATCAGCCGACTGTCACAATGATGAATAAAGTGATCCTGAAAAATGTTAATGATGATGGGTGCGTTTTCCTCTTCGGCGGCGGTAATCACCGTGCGCGCCGTCTCAAGGTTAAAGCAGTTGATTGCCATGACCGCATAGCCGTTTTGATTCGCATCCTCCAGCATCTCTTTCATAGAAACATACATCGCCAAAAACCGTCCTTTCTTTCGCGGCAGAGGATTTTCTGCACCCCATTATGGGGGCGCATTTCCTCTTTCGCTCTGCCTGCCTCTTAGCCGATTTTAACTTCTGATAAGTCGAGTTCTTCCTCATCGTCCAGTACAACGACATCCTCTGCCTTTGCGTCCTTTTTAAGAAGCACCAGCAGCAGTGCCGTCACTACGGTTCCGGCCGTCAATGCCAGCATAAAGCCCCAGGGATTGATCATTGCCGGTACGATAAACATACCGCCGGAGGGAACCATGGAACCCACGTTTAAGATCATAATCAGACTTCCGCCGACCGCTGCGCCGATTGAGCACGATGCGATCACACGGATCGGATCGACTGCCGCAATCGGGATAACGCCCTCGGTAATCATACAAATTCCCATCGGAAACGCGATTTTAATGTTGTCGGTCTCGCTCTTGGTATAACGGGATCTGCGGATCAGCCAGGACAGTGCCACGCCAAACGGCGGAATCATGGATGCACAGATCTTTACAGCCTCCGGACCGTAGACGCCGTCCATCAGCAAGCCGTCTGCAAACAAGGACGCAACCTTGTTAACCGGGCCGCCAAAGTCAAACGCTGCCATCGCGCCCATAATCGCACCAAATACACCGCGGGAACCGGTCTGCATGTTAACCAGGAAGTTCTCCAGTTCTTCCGACGCCCAGGCAATCGGGCCGCCGATCACAAAGAACATAATCAAACCGATCACGACGGATGCTAAAAGCGGAATAATCATCATCGGCATCAAGCCCTGCGCCCACTTCGGCACCTTTAAATGGTTCTTTAAAAATTCTACAAAATAACCGGCAAGGTAACCGCCCAGCATACCGCCGAGGAACCCGGCGCCCATGTTCTGCGCGATCATACCCATCAATAAACCGGGTGCAATACCGGGACGGTCCGCAATGGAATAAGCGATTGCCGCACCCATCACACCGGGGAGCAGCGACATGCCGTAAACGCCCAGGGTGACCGCCGCCTGCCAAATCGTATAGCCTGCCTTATAGTCCGTAATCGTATCCGGATTTCCGCCAAAGATGTTACCGATCGCGATCAGCAAACCGGAGGCCACGACCAACGGCAGCATAAACGAAATCCCGGTTAATGCGTGTTTTTTCAGTTGCAGCTTCTTCCACATATTTGTATCCTCCTTTTATTTTTTCAGTTCGTCCTGAATCTTTGTAATCAGCGCCTTCGGCGATTTAATGGCAATATGGGTCGGCACCTCAACGATGCGCTTGCCGGCAAACCGCTCTCTGCCGCCCACCTTGATATCCGCCGCGATAATCACGACATCGGCCTCGCGGATATCCTTTTCTGTCAGGGCGTCCTCCGTACCGATGGTGCCCTGTGTTTCGATATGCACCTCATGTCCCAGTTCTTTTGCTGCCGTCACCAGCTTTTCCTTTGCGATATAAGTATGAGCAATGCCGGAGGTACAGGCTGCAATTCCTACGATTTTCATGTTCATTCTCCTTTCTTATTTTGATATGGTATCTTGTACTTCTGTTTCTTCTTATTCTGAAAAAATGGCAATCAGTTCGTCCTCATCCTTTGCCGCAAGCAAACGGTGACAGGTT
Source organism: Roseburia faecis (assembly GCA_963632045.1). Lineage (GTDB taxonomy): Bacteria > Bacillota > Clostridia > Monoglobales > Monoglobaceae > Ructibacterium. Next base: position 2,409 of record CAVGTH010000132.1, read on the forward strand.
TCCTCGTTTGCCAGTTTTCTGGCGATCTGAGACAGCAGACGCACATGATTACCGCCCTGATCTCCGTCGCCGACCGCAAGCAAAACCACCAGCTTCACCGGTTTATCGTCCACGCTCTCCCACGCAACCGGCGCGTCAAGCTTTGCGATCGCAACCGTTGTCTCTTTCACGCTTTCTGACTTTCCGTGCGGAATCGCGATTCCGTTTCCGATTCCGGTGGTCGAAATTTCTTCCCGCTTTAACACATCCTCGAAAAACGCCTTCGGATCTGCCAGCGCGCCGGTTTGATCCAGCAGCTCTGTCATTTTTCTCAGCGCATCTTCTTTGTCCTTTGCGCCAAGCGAAAGTGAAATCCGTTCCTTTTTCAGTACCTCTGCAACGTTCATACTGTCTCTCTCCTTTTCGCAATCATTTTTTGTACCGCATGCTCGTCCTCTGCCGCAAGAACGTCCTGCGCAAACTTTTTCGCATCCGCAAGGTCAATGCCGGATATTTTATACTTCATGCGGCTGACCATCGGCAGCGGCACGCTGAATTTTTTCAGTCCCATGCCCAGCAAAATCTCAGTAAAGTCTGTGTTCGCAGCCAAATCGCCGCATACGCTGACCTCGATTCCGGCATCCGTTCCGGCTGAGATGACATCGGAAATCAGGCGAAGCACCGCCGGGTGACACGGCTGATAGAGTGCGCTGACCGCGGCGTTGCCCCGGTCGGCTGCCATCACATACTGCACCAGATCGTTTGTCCCGATGCTGAAAAAGTCGCAGTGCTTTGCAAACTGTCTTGCCATCAGAGCGGCCGCCGGCGTCTCAATCATGATACCGAGCGAAACCTGTCTGCAATAGTCCGCATTCTGCTGTCTGAGCCGCTCCTTGGTGCGCCGCAAAAGCTCCTTGGCCGACTTGATTTCGTCAAGGCTTGACACCATCGGCAGCATCACCTTAACCTGTTTTCCGGCATCGGCGCGTAAAATCGCTTCCAGCTGCGCCATAAATACATCGGGATTTTTCAGGCAGAGGCGGATTCCGCGGCAGCCCAAAAACGGATTTTCCTCCGCGTCACACGGAAGATACGGAAGCGGCTTGTCACCGCCGACATCCAATGTCCGAATCGTCACCGGGTTTGGCGCAACGGCATCCATCACCGTACGATACGCCTCGGTCTGCTCTTCCATCTTCGGCATGGCCTGATAGGAGGAATATAAAAATTCCGACCGATAAAGGCCAACGCCGTCAAACTTCTGTTCCTTGCTGCCGCTGAGGTCTGCCGGCTTGCCGATGTTGATACAAACGGCAATTCTGCTGCCGTCCTTGGTATAGGCATCCGCCTTTTTGATTTCCTCTAAGCGTTTGACAAGCGCCGCTTCTTCCTGCAAAAGCGCCTGATACTTCTGCGCCGTCTTTGCATCGGGCTCGGTCACCAACTCTCCGTGATAACCGTCTAAGTACGCATTGCCCTTACCGACCGCCGATTTCAAGTCCTTCACGCCGACTACGGCCGGGATTCCGATGGACTTTGCCAAAATCACCGTATGAGACGCCGCGCCGCCGTATTCGGTAACCAGACCTGCCAGGCGGCGGTGGTCGAACCGCATGGTATCAACCGGCGTCAGTTCGTCCGCGGCCAAAATATATTTTTCATCACCGTCCGGAAAGACAATGTTGCCGTCCTCGCCGCGGAAAACCTCTAAAAGCAGCTTTCCGATATATCGGATATCGTCCGCTCTCTGGCGCAGATATTCGTTTTCTTTTGCGCTAAGAATCGCAGCCATCGATTCACAGACCTTGATGATTGCCGTTTCCGGCTCGGTGCCGGCCGCGATATCTTCGCGGATCGGTTCCATCAGCATGGCGTCCTCCAGCAGCATCCCATAGGCCGCAAAAATCTTTGCCTGCTCCTCACCCAGAGTTTTCAGGGTTTTCTCCTGCATGGCCTTCACCGACACCTGCGCTCTCTCAATGGCCTCATCAATGGTGATCGGTGTGCTCTTTTTAGCCTCTCTCTTCAGATAAAAGATCGGACCGGAAGCAATGCCCGGCGCTCCGGGGATTCCTTTTACAACTTTCATTTTTCTCACGTATAATAAAAATCAGTAAGAAAGGGGCTGATTTTTATTATTTCTCCCTTC
>CAVGTH010000133.1:0-4511 GCA_963632045.1 Roseburia faecis
CGGCCTCAGAAAAACTGTTGTTTTGCACCACCGCATGGAAATATTTGATTTGCCGTATCATCTGCGTTTTCCTCCCGTGCGGATTTTTCCTGCGCAAAGCGGCACATTCTACCGATTCCGCTATGCCCCGTGATTGACAATCACCGCCGTTTTGCGCGGCGGCCTCTTGGCGCGTCAGTGTCCCATGACGTTGGTCTTTTCCAGCTGCTCAGAGAATTTGTGCAGCGCGCGGTTTGCGTACCGTTTTAAAATCAGTCCAAACACCGTAAAACCGATGCCGTAGGCCGCGATCACGGCGATATCCACTGCCAGGTTTTCCCACACAATGCCGCCGACCGCCTCGCGCATGCCGTTGATGCCGTAGGTAAAAGGCAAAAACCGATAAATTGCGCGGAAGAACGCCGGGGTACACTCAATCGGGAACGTGCCGCCGGAGCCGGAAATTTGCAGTACCAAAAAGACCACGCCGATCGCCTTGCCGACGCTGCGGAACAGGGACGCCAGGCAATAGATAATCATCGAGAACACCAGGCTGTACAGCACCGAGAGCAGCACAAACAACACCGGGTGCACCATCGGCACTTTGAGCAAAAGCACGTCACCGAGGCCGGCAATCAGTCCCTGCACGGCGGCAAGGGTCGCGTAGAGCAGGTATTTGCCGACAAACTCCTGATTGGGCGTAAAGGCAAAATCCACGTTATGGGCGCTTGTTGCCAGCATGGCCGAGAGGATCAGCGCGCCGACCCAAAGGCAGAGCGTGGTATAAAACGGGGTCAGCCCGGCGCCGTAGTTTTCTACCGGGAAGAGGCGCGTCGTCTCCAGCACCACCGGGTCGGAGAAGAAGTCACCCTCGGTCTCGGCGTCGTTTTGCATAATACTTGCCAAATCCTTTAAATCCAGATACTCGGACAGCTTGCGGATCTTTGCGGACAAGTCCTTCATATCACTCAGATAGTCCGGGTACTTATCGCGAAACCGTTTCAGCGCGTCGACCGAGATACTGTCGCCGCTCAGTTCGTCAAGAAAGCTGCGGATATCGTCACTGCCGCGGATGCCGCGCTGCAAAAGCCCGGCGATATCACCGGCCGCGCTGCCGGCATTCGATAGCGCCGACTGAATCTTTGCGATGTTATCGTCGCCAAGCAGGGACGATGTCGTGCGGCAGACGTTTTTGATGGCCGTACAGGACGAAGAAATTCCGCGCAGAATATCGGTCACGTCATCCGACGCGGCGATCTCGTTTTCCAGCTTATTAAGATTATCGCGCAGCGATGCCAGATGATCGGTCAGGGTATCGATATGCGCCGACAGATCGTCGGTCTCGCGATCGCCGATTTTTGCGATCAGGGTATTGGTTTTGTCCAGCATGTCGGCAAGGTTGCGCAGCACGGTGCGCGCGCCGGCCACCGTGTCGGACAGCCCGTCATCGGTATAGCGCAGCACACGGGACGCCGTATCGGCAATCCGCGCTGCGGTATCGAGGGTATCGCACACCGCACGGAGCGCCAATAAAATATTGGTCTTTTTGGTCTCAGCCCTCGTGCGCACCGCGTCAAGCTGGTTGCTGAGCCGCAGCGCCAGCATATCAAGCGCCGTTTCGCCGTTTTTGATCTTTGTTTCCAGGGTATCTAAGGTCGATAAAATCGGCCGGAAGAGAACCGGGTGCTTTTGCAGCACCTCTCTGGCGGCGGCGATCTGCGCAAGGATCACGTCACGGTCGGCGTTTTGGTCGATGCTGCCGATGATATCTGAAACGGTATCCATGGCCGCCGTCATCTTGTCAAACGAGGCGTTCACCCGGTCGATGACCTGCTCGACCTCTTTTTTGATCTGCTCTGTCTCGTTTTTGATCCGGCGAAAGGCCGCGCCGTTTGCGCCGATCATGTTGCCTGCCTTGTCCAGGGTGGCAAGCGCCTCTTCTAAGGTGCGCAGCCCCTTTTTGATGCCGGCAATCTTTTCGCGGATAAAATCCGTGTCAACCTCGTCTAAAATATCCGTGTTCTCCGCAATCGAATCCAGCCTTGTAATCAGGTTGCCGATGTCAATCGTCAGATCGTCCGTCCGCGCAAGCAGGTCAGGCTTTGCCGCGGTCACGTCACTGCCCAGACGGTCGACGGCGGTCGCAATCTCGTCCACGGCGGCGGAGATATCGTCCAGGCTGCCGCGCAGCTCCTTGGCATCCTTGGCCGTGGTCTCGCTGAGGCTCAGGGTGTTTTCCTCCACCTTGTCGGTATACTCCAGCGACTTTTCCAGGACATTTTTTAAATAGTCCACGTCCTCGCCCTTATCCGTAAGCGAAACCCTGCCATTTTCCGCCGCGTCAATCAGCTTGCCGATCCGGCTGTCCACATCGGGAAGGTTGTTGTCCACCAGGTTCATCAGCACCCGGAACGCCTCGGCCTTATCCATATTTTCATCAAGCGTGATGCCGAGCGGATTTAAAACGTCAAAAATCTTTTCTACCACCGTTTTGGAAAACTCCGCCGTGATGGTCTTTTGCAGCGTATTGGCGCCGCTGTCGGTCATTTTGGGCGCAATCGCGTTGATTTTTTCGTTGGAATAGTATTGCAGCTTCGGCTTTTCGGGGTTCTTATCCGCCAGCGTCAGCAGCTTTTGCGAAAAGTCCTTCGGCACGATGATGGTCGCGTAGACGTTGCCCTTTTTGCACTGCTCGATGCCTTCCTCTGCCGTGTCAAAAAACGTCCAGCCCAGCTTTTTGTTATCCTTTAATTCGGCGGCCAGTTCGGTGCCGATCTCCACACGCATATCCATGATGGACGCACCCTCGTCCTCGTTGACGATGCCGACCTTGATGTCGCCGGTGTTGGAATACGGGTCCCAGCACGCCAAAATATTGACCCACGCATAGAGCGAGGGCAGCAGACAAAGTCCCAGGCATATGATGATCGCAACCACGCTTTTGGATATCTTTCGGATATCCGCGCAGTATATTTGAATAACGTTTTTTAAGAATGTCACAAGCGCACCTCCGCATGAAAAATGATCGCCTTTTTGCATTTTCGTCTTACAGATTGACGCGCATTGGGCGCAGTATTTTTACAAATTTTCCTGCCGAAACCATGTTGTGGCAGGCTCTCTTTTATCTAGCCGCGCGAATCGCTGCACAAAACGGTCACGGCGCTGCCGCCGCGCCGGTCGGCATAGTCCATCCGCAGCGCATCGCCGGCCATAACCTCCGCCGCACCGCTCAGCTTGGTTGTCTCCAAAAGCACGGTATATTTGCCGTCAAGCGTGAGTTTTTTGCCGGCATAGTCTGCGGTCGCCGTCAGCGCCAGCGCCTCTGTATGGTCGTAAATCAGGCGCGTCGTGAGCGTGTATGCCATGGCCGCGGCGTTTTTCTTGATGTTGCCTCTGCCACCGATCTCAAGATACAGTTTTTTGCCGCCGACCACCGCGCCAAAGTGCAGATCGCAGCTGTTAACGGGAAGTTTGCCGCCGCCGAGCGTAATCTCCAGCGAAATCTCGGACACGGCAAGGTCGGTAAGCGTGAGCGACATCGCGGCTTTGATTACCTTTTGCCCGTGCAGATAGACCCTAAGCCGAATCCCGTCCGTGACGCAGTCCGCCAGGCGGCTGGTGTCCGGCGTGATGTTTTGGATGACCTCTTCGATGGTGGACGGCGGAATCGAAAGATTCAGCTGACGGTTGACGGTATCCAAAATCACACCGGCGCGGTCGAGCAGAAATTTCTGCGTCTCGTCCATCTTCATATGCCGGATATATTCCGCCGTTTTTTGGGGATCGCACTGCACGTCGTACACGTTGCACCGCAGCTTTTTGCCGTCCGTCAGCAGATCCTCGGACGGCATTTTTGACACCTTTAAGGAATAGAAAAAATCCTTGGTGACGCGATAATTATCCATCACTTCGTCCGCAAAGTCGGAGACGTCACCGCCCGGCGCCGTCTGCGGTGCATCGCCGCCGTCCGCCGTCCGCTTATCGCGGATCGCGATCCCGTCCGAAAAGGTGAGCACCAGGTTTTCCGACTCGACCGATACGGTGCGGACATCGCGGCCGCAGCCCATGTTGGCGGCGGTAATCTGAATCCCGTCGCCCAAGGCATCGTAGGTTCTCGCAAAGCACTTGGCAAGATAAAAAATCCCCACGCCGCGCACCCAAAAGGCATAACTCAGTACGGCCGCAACCAAAACCGCGGCGGCCGCCGCCAAAATGCAAAATTTTTTCTGTTTTCCCGTAAGGCAGCCCATCGCGTCTCTCCGTTTTCCGATTTTTTGGATGGGTGGAAAATACCACCCTTTTTCTATCGCCTTGCAAAGATGACAAGCCGAAAGATGCCGAAATTTTGTCTTTTCAGGCAGGTTCGGATTACTATCTTTTATCTAACCAAAGAATAGCATAATCGGAAAACTCTGTCAAGTCCAAGACATCGGTCAGACCGCATTTTTCCGACACTTTTGCCGATTTATAAGTAGATCGCGCCGCATTTTTTGGCGTCCTCCGCCGCCTGATGCAGAATCTGCTCCTCCAGT
>CAVGTH010000134.1:0-4488 GCA_963632045.1 Roseburia faecis
ATTTAATATTTATGACAAAAACCCACCTGGATTGGTGGGTTTGTCAGTTGTCTGAGAACGGTAGCGAAAGCTACCGTTCTTTTTGATTGCTAAAACGTTTAGTAGATGATTCTGCGTCCGCCGGCAAAACGACTGGAAAAATAAGAACTGTCGATGCTTGCGTAACGTACAACATCACCGGTATGCGGTGCATGAATCATCATGCCGTCACCGACATACATCCCGATATGGCTGACATAGCCGCTGCCTGCGCTGCTATAAAATCCAACCAAATCGCCGGGCTGCAAATTCTCTCTGGATACTGCAATCCCGTTTCTCATCTGGTCTGCTGCCACACGGTTAATGCTGATGCCAAGCTGTGCATATACATATTGCATCAAACCGCTGCAGTCAAAACCTCTCGGCGTAGTTCCGCCATATACATAAGGCACTCCCAAGAACTGTGCTGCAATGTCTACTGCGCTCTGTCCGGCCGACTTTGTAACCTCCGGAATGGCACCCTGATAAACAGAAACGTACTCATCCGAAACGTACCCCATCAATCCGTCGCCGTTATAAGCAACATTGACCCAGCCGGGTTCTACCCAATTGACCTTTATGTAGGAACCCGTCGTCAGCGTTGCAACCACATCTGCCTCCATGGATGCAGATGAGCGCACATTCAGCGTGCTTGCGTTTACCACACAATACAATTGTCCAAAATCACACGGCTCCTCCGTAGCGGATGCCGGTGCTATCATGAAAGCAGATATCGTCATGCAAGCACAAAACGCCGCAACAACCTTTCTGATACTCCATTTTTTAAAACTCAAAACTGAAACCTCCAATATTTTGTATGCTTACTGTCCCTACTTCACTTCCTTCCAGCATATATTTTTGTTTTTTGGCGTGTCCGAATTTAAAACACGCTATGCATTATACACTTTTTTTAAGAAAAAGTCAATCAAACGGCCCTTTCATCGTCCAAATTCCGCACTAAAATCAAATCTAAACAAAGTATAAACTAACGTTTTTGGGGCGTTTGCTGAAATTATGAACAAATTGTTAACAATTCGTTTTGTCATGATTTTACAGTCCTGATTTTGTGCAATATTCACACCGAAGGAAGGTTTTTTTTCATAAAATAAACGAAATGTTACGATTTATCACAGGCGACCCCATTTTTTGAAAAAATGATTTGCCATTTTGAAAGCATTATGCTATAATAAATAGGAATGTATCGATTGCGAAAGAAAAGAGGCGATGTATCGTGCTCAAGAGCATGACCGGATTTGGCCGCAGCGATATCCGCGATGACGGATATTCCATTCAGATACAGATGAAGTCTGTCAATCACCGTTACAGTGATTTTACCGTTAAAACACCGCGGCTTTATTCCTTTTTGGAAGATCCTATCCGCTCCCTTGCGTCAAAAGAAATTGCGCGGGGCAAGGTAGAAATCCTGCTTTTTATTGAAAAGTCCGAGGGCACCGATACAACAGTGACCCTTGACAAGCCGCTTGCCGAGGGCTATTTAAGTGCGCTCCGCAGCTTAAAGGAATACGGGCTTTGCGATGATCTTACGCTTTCTGCGATGGCGGGATTTCGAGACATCTTCCGAATGCAGGAATCAGCCATTGACGAAACGGCGGTGACGGCGCTGGTTCAAAAAGCCTTTGCCCTTGCCGCTGAAGAATTTACCGGGATGCGCCTGGCAGAGGGCGCCCGTCTTGCGGAAAGTCTTGACGCACATTTGACCGCACTGGCTCAGGAGGTGAATGCGATCGAGGCACGGTCGCCGCAATGTATCGAAGCCTACCAAAACCGCCTGCGCAGCAAGATTGCCGAGGTTTTGGCGGATAAAAAAATTGATGAAAGCCGCATTTTGACCGAGGCTGCCATCTTTGCCGACAAAATTGCCGTGGATGAAGAGATTGTCCGTCTGCGCAGCCATATTGAGGCGTTCCGCACGGCGATGCAGTCTGATCTTCCGATCGGCAAAAAGCTGGACTTTATCGTCCAGGAGATGAACCGGGAGGCCAACACGATCGGTTCAAAGTGCAGTGATTTAACCGTCGCCGCCCATGTGGTTGAGGTAAAATCCCTGATCGAGAAAATCAGAGAACAGATTCAGAATATCGAATAAATGCAGGTAAAAACTGTCCGGGCAGGACGCGGACAAAAGAGGTGTTATCATGAAACTAATCAATGTAGGTTTTGGCAATATTGTATCCGGTGACCGTGTCATCGCGATCGTCAGCCCCGATTCTGCACCGATCAAACGTATCGTGCAGGAATCCAAAGAAAAGGGCTTGCTGATTGACGCGACCTGCGGCCGCAGAACACGGGCGGTCATTATTACCGACAGCGATCACGTGATTCTTTCGGCAATCCAGACCGAAACCATTGCCGGCCGTGCAGAACCCAAGGATGATGAAACCAGAGAGGATCTTGCAGACGATGAAGAGTAAAGGAAATTTAATTGTGATCTCCGGCCCGTCCGGAGTAGGAAAAGGCACCGTATGCCGCCGCCTTTTGCAGGAATGCAAAGACTTGTCCTTATCGATTTCTGCGACAACGCGCGCGCCGCGCACCGAGGATACGGACGGTGTTACATACTACTTTAAAACGCGCGAAGAATTTGAAACCATGATCAAAAACGGCGATTTTTTAGAGTGGGCTATGTACAATAACAACTACTACGGCACACCGCTGCTTCCCGTACAGGAAAAACTGGATATGGGACATAACGTTCTGCTCGAAATCGATGTACAGGGTGCTTTGCACGTAAAAAGCAATTTCCCGGACGGCATCTATATTTTTATTGCGCCGCCGGATCTTGACACGCTCCACCGCCGTCTGGTCGGCCGCGGAACCGAAAACCCGGAAGAAATTGCGAGACGGATTTCGGCAGCGGATCTGGAGTTGTCCAAGCAAAATGAGTACGACTATGTCGTTGTCAACGATGTGCTTGAAAAAGCCGTCCGCGATGTCAAAGAGATTATTCACACAAGGAGTGTTGCATTATGATGATTTATCCCCCTATTACAAAGCTGGTAGAAAAAACCGGAAGCCGGTATACCCTGGTGATTGAGGCCGCTAAGCGCGCACGTCAGTTATCCGAGGGCGCCGCTCCTCTGGCAAAGGGCGATTCGGCAAAAGAAGTTTCCATCGCGACCAATGAAATTTATGAGAATAAGCTGGAAGTCTTTACCCGTCCAACCTTTGACGCAGAAGAGACCGAAACGGCAGAACCGGAAAAGACCGAAGAATCCGCGTCCTCGGATTCGGATCTTTTTGACGCCGCAGAATAGGCAAGATTCTGCCCCGAACGTAAATTGGCACAAAAGGCTTGTGTCATACCATAAGCTGCGCGGTGTAAAGATTTTTACACCGCCTTTTTTATGAAAAGAGGAACGAAACGATGATTGCAAATGTAATGCTGACAGACGCCGCCCATGCGCTTGACCGCACCTTTGACTATAAAATCCCAACCGAACTGGAATCCTGTGCCGCGATCGGCATGCGTGTTTTGGTTCCCTTTGGCGTACATAACGCCTCGGCAGAGGGCGTCATCATCGCACTGTCTGAGACAAGCCCCTATCCCCGTCTCAAATCCGTACTGCGCTGCCCGGATCAAAAACCGCTTTGCAGCGAAGAGCAGATGGAACTGGTCACCTGGATGCAAAAGCGCTATCTTTGCTCCTTTCAGCAGGCATACCGCATGGTTCGTCCGCCCTATATGGGCGGAAAAATCAGACAGTGGGTCACCTTTTTACAGGAGGCGGAGGGTGAACTGCTCACGCCGTCACAGGTGCAGTTTTTAAATGCCCTTAAAGAGTGCGGCAACGCCGCAGAACTTTCCGAAATTGAGGCACTTCTTCACAAACGCAGCCTGAAATCGGTTGCCTACGCCCTGCGAGAGAGAGGCTGCATTGCCATCACGGATCAATTGGATCCGGCCTATACTTTAAAGTATATCCGCAAAGCCCACCTTACCTGCGACGTCGAAGAGGGCTATGCCCTCAGCGATGCGCTCCGGGCACGGCGCGCGCCGGTACAGGCCGACCTGATTCTGACGCTTTGCGAATACGGCGACCTTAAAACCTCTGACCTGATTATGATGGCAGACGGAAATTACGGCTCTTTGCAGGCTCTGTGCGACAAGGGCATCGTTTTTATTTATAAGGAACGGCTGGAACGTTCCGTCTATACGCAGGACGCCGCATCCGTCTCGGCGCCCTGCACGCCGACCGAAGAACAAAAACCCGTTATCGACCACCTCTGCCGCTGTATTACCCATAATTTTCATGAAAAGATTCTGCTGCGCGGCGTCACCGGCAGCGGAAAGACCGAGGTGTTTCTGCAAGCCATCCGGGAATGCATCGCATGCGGCAGGCAAGCGATCATGCTTGTTCCCGAAATCTCGTTAACGCCGCAAATGGTGTCGCGTTTTGTCAGCCGTTTCGGCGCCAATGTAGCGGTCATTCACAGCGGCCTGTCCCAGGC
>CAVGTH010000135.1:0-4219 GCA_963632045.1 Roseburia faecis
TTCAAAAAAGTCAAACAAACTCTCCATTTTTAGATCGGCGGCATCCAGCATTTCCGCGTCCGGAACAATGACATCCGGGATTAAAACGCCCAGCATGGGCGTGCGGTGCAGCGCCGTGATCCCGTTTTTGGAATCCTCAATGCCGATGCAGCATGCAGGGGGAACATGAATTTCCTCTGCCGCGCGTAGAAAGATGTCGGGCGCCGGCTTGCCGTGCGCGACCTCGTTTCCGCATACAATGGCCGAAAAATAAGAGATCAGACCGCTTTGCGTGATCAGCGATGTGGCGCGCTGTCGATTGGTTGAAGTTGCAACGGCGCAGGGGATCTGCTTTTCTTTCGCATAGGCCAAAACCTCAGGTAGTCCCGGCTTTATCGGGACGCCGTTTTCTTCAATGACGCGATCCTGATACGCAATCTTATCTTTTAAGTATGCGTCAAAATCAAGCTGCTCCGGCGGAAATGCCGCCTCAAACCGCCGTCTGATTTCGGCGCCGGGCAGTCCCATAAACTCGTAAATCATCTCCATCGGGAGGGAGATACGGTGCTTTTTTGCGGCGTATTGCATGGCACGGATCGAGATGGGCTCCGTGTCAAACATGGTGCCGTCCATGTCAAAAATCAGACCCTTTACTTCCATTGATGTCGCCTACTTCCATATATGAATTTTGCCTGCACGGTGCAGACATAAAATAATGTTCATGGTAATCGGGAACAAAATCGCGCCCTTGATTCCAAACCAGATAAAGCCGAGATAAATGCATATAATAGCCACCAGCGGCGGAAGCCCCAGCTGATCGCCGACCACCTTCGGCTCAATGAATTGCCGTACGGCAGTGATAATCAGGTAAAGCAAAACGAGGCCAAGCGCCAGATAGAACCGCTGCTGCAGCAGGGAAATCACTGCCCACGGCAGCACGACTGTTCCGGTACCGAGCACGGGCAGCGCGTCGGCAATTGCAATCATGGCGGCAATGCCGAACGGGTTATGAACCCGGAGCGCCAAAAAGCCGACCGATAACTCAATAAAAGTAATCACCATTAAAATGAGATAGGCACGCAGATAGCTGGCAAGGGTCTTGCCGAGATAGCTGCGGATATCGATGAGCATCGCTTTGCTTTTTTCCGGAATCTGCCGTTTGATAAAGTTCATGACGTTATCATAGTCCATACCGATAAATAGAGAAGAAAGAATGGTAAAGACCAGGGAAATCAGCATCAGCGGCAGCTTGGTAGAGGCGCCGGCCAGTGAGGATAGTACGCTGGTGGAAAGGTCGATCAGCGAGGACTGCAATCCCTCCAGCATGCTGCTCAGAGTGTCACCGACCTGGGCGGCGATTTCGGGAGAGAAGCGTTCGGCAAAATCGAGCAGCCCCTGATTGGCAGTGCCCAAAAACGGCGCGATCTCCTGTGTGTAAAAGTTCGGAAGATTGAGACAAAATTCCTTAATGTTCTGGAACAGGTAGTTGCCGAGCAGCCACACCAAAAAGCTGACAAGTCCGTAGCCTAATAGAATAATCAAAAAGGCTGCGACACGCTTGTTGATTTTTGTCTTGTTTGCCAGCAGACGGATCAGGGGACGAAATGCCAGGGCAATCAAAAAGCCCAGCAAAAACGGCATGATCCAGCCGATGACGTATTCCAAAAACAAAAAGGCTAAAAGAAGCACGGTTGCAAGGTATAAGACGTTAATGATAAACTGTTTGTGTTTGACGGTCTTTTTTAAATCCATAATGATTACCTTCCCGTTTTCGTCTGGTATATCAGCGCAGAGCCAAAGTGCAGACTCTTCCGGCAATGCCGGCCGCTCCCTGCATTATACAACATTTTCTAAAAAATAGCAAGCAAAGCCGAAAAAAAGATTGCATTTTAAAGGGGGCTGCGGTATAATGATAAAAAGAGGAAATGATTTTTGCCGCGGAACTCGGCAATGCTTTGTGCAGGGCACGAGGGATAAGGCTTGCCTTTGCGGCATTTAGAATAAGAAGATCAGAGAGGAGAATGGCTATGCGTTTTTGTAATCAATGCGGTACGGCACTCGGTGAACAGGACGCGTTTTGCCCGGTATGCGGCAGTGCGGTTTCTGCATCGGCGGCACATCACACCTGTGCAAGCTGCGGCGCGGCCGTCAGTGATGAGGATCAGTTTTGTTCCGCCTGCGGTGCGCCGACCGGTAATCCTAAGGTATATCAAGGGACGGTACAGACCCCGGGCAGACGCTCCAAACTTGTGGCAGGGCTGCTCGGTATCTTTGTCGGAGCGTGGGGCATCCACAATTTTTACCTCGGTAAAATTTCGATGGGTGTGATCCAGATTATCGTGACTTTGGTGACCTGCGGCGTTGGCGGTCTGTGGGGATTCATTGAGGGGATCCTGATTCTTTGCGACCGTATCACGGTGGATGGAGACGGAAATCCGCTCAATCCTTAAACGGTTATCACAGAGGGGGCTTATGAAAAATAAGTCCTCTTCTTTTATTTTAGGGAGGGATTGCTGCGTGAAACGGGGAATTACGTTATGTACGGTCTTGACCGGAATCTGCGGTCTCCTTTGCACGGCTCTTTGGAGGGTGTATCATTCAGAGCCTTATTTTTCGCTCGCCATTACCTTTTGGACGACATTTTATCATTTTACGATGCGCCTTTTGGTGGGATTTGCCGTTATGCGGATACGAAGAGGAAGAACCAAAGAGGATAGAAAGCCCTTTTCACTCCATGCGGCAGAGCGCAGGTTCTGTGAAAAAATACGGATCAAAAAATGGAAGCGCTTTGCACCAACCTATAAAAAAGAACTTTTTTGTGTGGAAAGATCGGATTTAAAACCGCTGATGCACGCGATGGTCGACGCACAGATCGGACACAGCATCATGGCGGTGCTCAGCCTTGTACCGAAAAAAGAATTTGACCGATCAAAAGTGTAAAATTTTAAAAAAGATGGAACTTTTCTGTTTTGCGGCCGTCTAACGTAGTGTATGGAAAATCATTTCTCATACGATAAGGCATTCCAATTTTGGATGCGACAGGATAAAACGGAGAATCATTCCGGATTAAGGAGGATATGATGATGAAAAAGACAACGCAAAAATTATTGATTTCAACCATGGCGCTCAGCCTGCTGTCCGGCGGTGCTGTGTTTGCCGATGAGGCGGCCATCGACACAAATCCCGTGATTGTTAAGCCGCAGACCGAGGCCGATATGCAGACGCAGCCGGAGCTGAACGGTGCGGTTGCAGACGGCGTTTCGGTGGAGACGTTAAACGGGGTTTCGATGATTCCGCTGCGCGCCGTTGCAGAAAAATTCGGGTATACCGTTACATGGAAAGAGGACGATCAGTCCATTACCTTAACCAAGGGCGCCGTTTACATTCGGATTGCAATCGGCGAGGACGCTTATGCACTGAGCCGCCGCGCCGCGCAGCCGCTCGGATCGGCACCGGTTTTAAAGGATGACTGCATCACATACGTTCCGCTCAATTTTGTAACCGAAATCTTAGGCGGTTATTATAGCGAAAACGAGGACGGTACCTACAAGATTGTTGACCCCAGCATCGTTTCGGTATCTTCGGTCAGCGAGGACGGATCGCTGACGGTATTTGACAGTTGCCTCGGTGAGGTTGTTGTGCACATTGCGGACGATACCGTGATCGAAGCAAACGGAAAAGCGGCATCGGCGTCTGATATTAAGCCCGATATGGTGCTGGGTGTGGAATATGCACCGGCAATGACGGCAAGCATTCCGCCGCAGACAACGGCAGTGAAGATCATACTTGAAAATCTCCCCGTTGATGCAGCGGACGAGGATGCAGCGCTTACCTACGCCGGAAAGATTACCGAGATTGACGGCAATCGGGTTATCATCGGCGATCCGCACTCCGCAGATTCGCTCTGCCTGATCGTTGGTGATGACACAAGAATTTATCATGCGAGAAACAAGCGTATCTATAAGCTGGACGATCTTGAAGTCGGCATGGAAATTTCCGGTACCCACAGTGAAGTTGTTACCATGAGCATTCCTGCGCAGACGGCAGCGAAGACGGTTCAGATTGACAGCGAAGCGGAATAAAATACCAAACCATATTTTGTAACCATCTCCTTTTTGAAAGAGCCGGCGCCCCCATCTGCCGGCTCTTTTTTGTGTGCGGAGGGAACCATTTTTTTGTGGAAATGGAGATTAGTGTAAAATAATAATTGGCAAAAAAATAGGGAATAACCCTTGAAGGC
>CAVGTH010000136.1:0-366 GCA_963632045.1 Roseburia faecis
GTTTAAGACTATGAATCGAGTTGTCATTACAGGCGTTGGCGCGGTGACGCCAATCGGTACCGGAAGAGAAGAACTTTGGCAAAATGTAAAGGCAGGCGTGTGCGGCATTGACCGGATTACCCGGTTTGACCCGTCTGAGTTTGCTTGTCAGATTGCGGCAGAGGTCAAGGATTTTGATCCGACCAAGTACATGGATAAACGCGACGCAAAGCGGATGGATTTGTTTGTTCAGTACGCCGTAGCCGGCGGCAGATTAGCGGTTGAGGACGCAAAACTGGATATGGAAAAAGAGGATCCGGAGCGCGTGGGCTGCTTTATGGGCAGCGGTATCGGCGGTATCTCGACGCTTTGTGAGCAGCATACCCG
>CAVGTH010000136.1:376-4201 GCA_963632045.1 Roseburia faecis
GCCCCGGCAAGGTAAGCCCCTTTATGATACCAATGATGATTTCCAATATGGCGGTGGGGCAGATGGCGATTACCTTTGGCTGCAAGGGCGTCAACCTGACAACGGTCTCGGCCTGTGCCTCCGGCACTGACGCGATCGGACAGGCATATCTTGCCATTGGCCGCGGCGATGCGGATGTGATTTTGGCCGGCGGTGCTGAGGCAACCGTAACCGAAATATCATTGGCCGGTTTTTCGTCCATGAAGGCGCTCAGCACCAGAAACGATGATCCCAAGGCGGCTTGCTGCCCGTTTGATGCAAACCGTGACGGATTTGTCATGGGTGAGGGTTCCGGCGTACTGGTACTGGAAGAATTAGAGCATGCCAAGGCGCGCGGTGCGCATATCATTGCCGAGGTTGTCGGTTATGGCTCTACCAATGACGCATATCACATGACGGCGCCTGCGCCGGAGGGCGAGGGCGGCGCACGCTGTATGGCGGCCGCGCTGAAAAATGCCGGAATTGCACCGGAGGACGTGGATTATATCAACGCGCACGGTACCTCGACGCCGTATAATGATAAGTACGAAACGGCGGCAATCAAGACGGTGTTTGGGGATCATGCCTACAAATTAGCGGTAAGCTCCACCAAGTCGATGACCGGTCATATGCTGGGTGCGGCCGGCGGCGTAGAGGGCATTATCACCGCGCTTGCCATTGAGGATGAATACCTTCCGGCAACGCTGCATTATACCGAAAAAGATCCGGAATGCGATCTGGATTATGTACCGAATCAGGGGCGCAGTGCAAAAATCGAGTATGCAGTTTCCAATTCGCTGGGATTCGGCGGCCATAATGCCTCGATTGTACTCAAAAAATATCACGAATCCAAATAACAATAAAAAAGGAGTGGCAAAACGGTTTTGCGGCTCCTTTTTTCCGATAAGGAGAAACAGACACATGAATATTGACTATCAATTCCAAAATCCAAAGCTTTTGGAGACGGCGCTGACCCATATCTCGCTTGCCAATGAGCACGGAATACAAAGCAATCAGAGACTGGAATTTTTAGGTGACAGTATCTTATCGTTGGTTGTGGCAGACTATATCTTTCATCATTTTCCGCAGCTGGACGAGGGGCGGCTGACCGAAATCCGTGCCGCGGCAGTGTGTGAAAAATCCCTGGCAGAGGCCGCGAGAAATATGGATCTTGGGAGCGGGATTCATTTTGGAAAATCCGAGACGGTTTGCGGCGGCAGGGATAAGGATTCCATCTTGGCCGACACCTTTGAGGCCGTGCTGGGCGCCATCTATTTAGACAGCGGCTTTGAGGCGTGCCGCACCTGGGTGCTGCAAAATCTGGAACAGACCATTACCCATTCGTCAAGTATGGACTTTACCAATTATAAATCAGAACTGCAAACCTATTTTCAAAAGCGGGATAAGAGCCGTCAGGTGGTGACCTATCACCTGGTAAAGCGGAGCGGCCCGGATCACATGCCTACCTTTTTGGTGGAGGCGGTCTATGACGGCAAGGTGATCGGCAAGGGGCAGGGCGGCAGCCGAAAGGCTGCGGAACAGCTTGCGGCCAAAGAAGCCTTTTTAAAGCTGAAGCCATGAGAAAGTACGTTATTCTGCGGTAGGCGTAAGCGCTGCAATGCGGATTATTTGATGAGACCATGTCACATCAAGCTTTGTGTCACACAGGAAAAAGTGGAAAATCCAATTGTAAACTAATTTCTTAAAATTGGTTTACAATTGGATTTTTTTGTGTTATACTGATAAGCAGAAAGGCGGTTGAATCAAATGAAAATTCGGGATTTGGTATTGTGTGCGTTGTTTTGTGCGTTGGTGGCGGTAGGGGCATTTTTAAAAATTCCGCTGCCGTTGATTCCCTTTACCATGCAGACGGCGTTTGTGATGCTGGCAGGACTTTTGCTTGGCAGTAAAAAAGGCGCCTATGCCTGCGGCGCGTACGTGTTATTGGGACTGATCGGGTTACCGATTTTTACACAGGGCGGCGGAATCGGCTATGTATTAAAGCCGACGTTCGGGTATTTGATCGGTTTTATCATTGGCGCTTGGGTAATCGGTGCGATTGCCGGGGACAAAAAGACGATGCCCTCCTATGGGCGGATGATCGGGGCGTGCAGCGCCGGCCTGTTTGTGATTTATTTCTTGGGTACGGTGTATTACTATCTGCTTGCGACATTATATTTAAAACGGGTCGTTGCGATATGGCCGATGCTGGTAAGCTGCGTGCTGACTACCTTGCCGGGTGATATTTTGCTGATGTTTTTATCGGCGCTCCTTGCCGGAAGGTTATGGGCACCTCTCAAAAGATAAAGTTTATCTTTACTTTTTCGGTGATTTATGATAAAATGTGGATCAGGTGAGGGAGTATTCCGGTACATAAGATTGTGCGACAAAAGAGCTTTTCCCTTATACTCCATATGAAATCATTGAAAAGGCGGTTTTTAAATGAAAAAGTTAATTTCTGTTTTCCTTGCGGTTATGCTGCTTGGGACATCGTTCGTTTATGCGGAAGAAAACGTAAAAAGTGCGGCAGAGGACGCTTCTCTTAGCGCGAATGATTGCAGCGATTGGGCAGCAGACGATATCGCGCGCGCAAAAGAGATCGGTTTGCTGGATGACGTATTGTGGTTAGTCTATCAAAAAGAGATTACCCGCGAGAAGTTTTGTGAACTTGTTTTTGATTTTATTATGATAACACAGGGCGGAATCACGACCCCGGAATATCAAAATCAGTTTACGGATACCGATAACAGAAAAGTTGTTGTTTTGCGTGCGGCAGAAATTATCTATGGAAAATCCGATACGGAATTTGCGCCGAATGACTCGCTCACGCGCGAGGAGGCGGCAACGATCATTGTGCGTATGATCAATCAGGTGATGCCTATGCCGGTTACCGAAATGTATTTTGCGTATGATGATAGCGATGACATTTCGGATTGGGCGTCGGGTGCTGTTCAGGTTATGAGCAATCTTAAGTTCATGAACGGCGTCGGTGATCATAAGTTTGCACCCAAAGAAACGTATACTGCCGAGCAGTCGATCGCGACCCTGGTTCGGATCTATGAGGCGACAAGAAAAACCTATGAATATGTTACGCCACTTGGAACGGTTACTGCTGAAAAAGATGCCGGCGGGCATATTAACTTTGGAATAGAGGCCAATGTAAGGATTGTCCTCAGAAAAGAATTGGCGTCTCAGACGCAGACGGTTCTTCCGGGACCGTTTCGGGCGTTTACAAACGAAACAACTGCAATGTACATCACATTTGATGATTTTGCAAAAATTTTTGACGGAACCTGGGAATTAAAAGACAATGCATTCCGCTTTCAATATGATGCGTCACAGAATATTGTGCTCAGCGAATATACGGAAAACGAAACGTCCGATGGCGGTGACTGGCCGAATCAAACGGAAGCAACGCCTGTATTGCAATTTGATAACATGCCGTCCATCATGGTGAACGGAGAAGAAAAGGCAATCAAATCATCGTACGGCGGAAAGGTGTATGATGCAAATATCATGATGTATAAGGATGAACTTTATATTCCGGTTCAAATGGTGGCTGAACTTCTTGGCTATGAGATTGCCGTAACGGATATTTTGTGGGATTAAATATGATTCTTTCTATCAAAAAACGCATATCACCGAAAAAGTGATATGCGTTTTTTAACTCTGTTTGACGGCCGATGCAGTCAGGGAGCGTTTGTGTGCATTGGCCGCATTTTTCAGGAATTTTGCGGCGCGTCTGCGGCCTCATACATGGTTTTTGCCGCGTCTTTAAACGCGGTGTCCTTGACCTCCAGCACGCGA
>CAVGTH010000137.1:0-1131 GCA_963632045.1 Roseburia faecis
TAATAATATAACGTTTCGTTTATTGCTTTAACACCGGGAAAATCAAGGAGATGTGAAAAAATATGAAATTAGGTATCGTGGGACTTCCGAATGTGGGAAAAAGTACGCTTTTTAATGCGATCACACAGGCAGGCGCCGAGTCGGCAAACTATCCGTTTTGCACGATTGAGCCGAATGTCGGTACGGTTTTGGTGCCGGACTACCGTGTCGACGCACTGGTTAAGATGCATCAGCCGGATAAGGTTACCTATGCGACGATTGAGTTTGTGGATATCGCCGGCTTGGTGAAGGGTGCGAGCCGCGGCGAGGGACTCGGCAACAAATTTTTATCCAACATTCGTGAGGTAGACGCGATTGTCCACGTGGTAAGGGCGTTTGACGATCCCAACATCATTCACGTGGAGGGCAGCGTGGATCCGCTGCGCGATATTGAGACGATTAACCTGGAGTTGATTTTGTCCGACCTTGAGATTTTGGATCGCCGGATTGACAAAACCCGAAAGGCGTTAAAGGGCGGCGATAAGAAGTTTCAGGGAGAACTTGCGTTTTTTGAGCGGCTGCACGATGTCTTAGAGAGCGGCAAAACCGCACGCAGTATGGACATGACGGAAGAAGAGCGCGAGATGCTCTCCGATGTCGCGCTGCTGACGCTAAAGCCGGTAATCTACGCCGCCAACGTGTCGGAGGATGATTACAGCAGCGCCGAGACGGAAAACCCGTATGTCGCAAAGATACGCGAATTCGCCAAGACGGAACATTCCGAGGTGATGGTGATTTCGGCCAGAATCGAAGAGGAAATCGCAGCGCTTGAAAAAGAAGAAAAGGAAATGTTCTTAGAAGAACTCGGCGTCAAGGAATCCGGGCTTGATAAGCTGATTAAAGCAAGCTATAAGCTGCTTGGACTGATCAGCTATCTAACGGCCGGAAAGCCGGAGGTACGCGCCTGGACAATCACGGAGGGTACCAAGGCGCCGCAGGCAGCCGGAAAGATTCATACCGATTTTGAACGCGGATTTATCCGTGCCGAGGTGGTCGCGTTTGACGATCTTATGGCCTGCGGCAGCATGAACGCGGCAAAAGAAAAGGGACTGGTTCGGTCCGAGGGCAAAGATTATGTAATGAAGGACGGAG
>CAVGTH010000137.1:1177-2141 GCA_963632045.1 Roseburia faecis
GTTAAAGGACAGTACGGATCTGCCGGAGGAGATCCAAATTAAGTTTGAAATTTTGGAGGCAAAGCTTGCCAAAATTGCGTCCTTAAAAGCAAAAGAAGAGCATGTGAGAAATCATAAAAACGGGATTTACTGTCCGTCCTGCGGCCGTTTTTGCGATATCGGGCTAAACTATTGCCCGGACTGCGGCACGGAACTTGCCGAGACGGTAGAGGGCGAAGTGCATACGGAAGATGTGCACACAGAAGATACGCACACCGAGCCGGAGAACGGCGCGACTGACGCCGATCACGGAGACGAGCAATGATTCTCGTATTGGCCGGCGGCGGCAATGAGGCAAAGCAGTTTGCAATGGCGCTGGAATCGGAAAAAATCGCCCATCTGTGCGTGTTTTCCAGCTTTTTGGAGGCCGGAAACTACGGCAGGGGCAACACGATTGTCGGCAGGCTTGACCGCAGAGCCATGGCCGGCGTTTTGCGCAGCGAGTCGGTGTGCGGCGTGGTGGATTTGGTTGCACATGGGGATCGGGCGCTGTCAAAGGCGGCGATGGCGGCGTGCAGAGAATGTAAAATTCCTTATGTAAAGCGGCTGCATATGCCAAAAAGCCATATCGAGTATGAAAAGGCGCTCTTTACGCCGTCTTATGCGGAGGCGGCGAAGAAGATCAATCAGCGGATCGGCAACATTCTGCTCTACACCGCGCCGGAGACGGCACGTGCGCTTGCCGCGCGTGTGCATGAGACAGAACATTTGTATACCCCGATTCTGCGCGGCGTCAGCTTTGACGTGGAACTTGCGATGGAATACGGGATTCCGTTGATGAATGTGATGGAGCTGGAATTGTTGGAGGGCGCTGACGCGGTTTGTGCCGCGGTCGAAAAAATCGGGGCAACGATGCTGGTTTGTGACGGCAGCTGCGGCATTGACGATAAGCTGGCGGCGGCAAAAAAGCAGAAACTGCCGATCG
>CAVGTH010000137.1:2151-4190 GCA_963632045.1 Roseburia faecis
TGATTACACACAATATGGGTCTTGAATATACCGGTGCGGCGCTGTCGGATGCGGCGGCGATGGAACTGGTGAGAAAGTGGAGTAAAAAGGAAAATCCGGAGGATGAAAATGGAAACGCTAAAAATCGCAATTGACGGGCCGGCAGGCGCCGGAAAGAGTACCATCGCAAAGGCGGTGGCAAAAACGCTGGGGTTTGTCTACATTGATACCGGCGCGATGTACCGGGCGATCGGGCTTGCGGCACACCGCCGCGGCATTGATACGACGGACGCGGCGGCAGTCTCCGCCATTTTGGATGAAGTCGAAATCACGATTTTCCACGATGCGCGGGGGCAGCGTGTCAATTTGAATAAAGAGGATGTATCGGAGGAAATCCGCCTGCCGGAGATATCGGTTGCGGCATCGCATGTCGCCGTGATTCCGGCGGTGCGGCTGAAACTGGTGGAATTGCAGCGAAAGCTGGCGCAGCAGACCGATGTTATCATGGACGGACGGGATATCGGCACTTACGTTTTGCCGAACGCCCAGCTGAAGATTTTTCTCACGGCCGACCTTGCGGAACGTGCGCGCCGCCGCTATGCGGAACTAACCGAAAAGGGCGTTGCAACCACGCTGGAGGCGGTCACGGAGGATATGGCGTTTCGGGATAAGAACGATTCGGGCAGAGATTTTGCGCCGCTGAGACCGGCACAGGACAGCGTGCTGGTGGACAGTACGGCAATGACGCTTGGTGAGACGGTAGAGAAGATTACCCATCTTGCGCAGGCGCTGAAACGGTAGATAAAAGAAAATTGTGGAAACATAAGATGTTTTTTATAACAGGGCATAGCGGGCTTGGCGCTCAATGTGCCAAAATGCAGCAAAGATCGGAGGGACGGTATGCAGTTTTATGATGTAGCGAGAGGCGTGGTAGAGGGAATCTACCGTCTTTGTTTTCGGATACGGGTTGAGGGAGAAGAAAATATCCCCCAAAGCGGAACCTATGTGGTTTGCGCCAATCACAAGAGTAATCTGGATCCGCCGATGCTTGGCGTGTGCCTGCCGATTCGCCTGCGCTATATGGCAAAGGAAGAATTGTTTCACAACCGCTTTTTCGGAAAGCTGATCAGGGCGCTCGGCGCATTTCCGATCCGCAGAGGCAAGAGTGATGTCGGCGCGCTGCGTGCTGCCGTTAAGATGTTAAAGGGCGGCGAATGGGTTGCTGTCTTTCCGGAGGGCGGCAGATCGCATGCGGATCACCTTCGCAAGGGCAAGCAGGGCGCGGCGCTGATTGCCGCAATGGCCGGGGTTGATATTCTGCCGGTGGGAATTTCGGGAGAATATAAGCCGTTTCGAAAGATGACCGTCCGCATCGGAACGCCGATTTCCATGCGGCAGTACGCGGAGAAGAAACCGACCTCGGAGGATTTACAAAAAATCACGGACGAGCAGATTATGCCGACGATTGCCGCGCTTGCAGGAGTGAAAACCTATGAAGATCGAGATTGCTGAAAAGGCCGGCTTTTGCTTTGGCGTTGCAAGGGCGGTCAAGATTGCCTATGATATGGCAGACGCGCCGGGACGCCATGCGTGCTACGGAACGCTGATCCACAACACCGACGTGACCGAGGATTTAAAACGCCGCGGCGTTGATGTGGTGACGGATTTGTCGATGGTTCCGCCCGATACGGATCTGATTATCCGTGCGCACGGGATCGCAAAGGCAGAGCAGGAATATATTGCGGCGCACAAAATCCCAATGACGGACGCGACCTGCCCTTATGTCAAAAAGATTCATCGGATCGCAGAGACGGCACATCTTGCCGGGCGGCAGGTGATTATTTGCGGCGATGCCGCGCACCCGGAGGTCAAAGGCATCAACGGCTGGTGCGGCAATGCGGCGCTGATTTTGGGTTCTGAAGAAGAAATCGACAAAATTTACGAAATTTCAGCTGAAAAACCGGTGACCGTGGTGGCGCAAACCACCATTCGGAAAAGTTTTTTTAAAAAAATTACAAAAAAAATAAAAAAACATTTTACAAATGCAGAAATATTTGATA
>CAVGTH010000138.1:0-4146 GCA_963632045.1 Roseburia faecis
CATTCTCTTTAAACGAATTTTTACTGCCATTTTCATGTACCTCCAAAAGTAATTCTTAATATTTTATAGGCTCCTGCCCTAATTCTTTTCTATTTAAAAAATCCGCCCGGCATACCGCCGCCGAGCAAGCCGCCGCGATGTTTCATCTTTTTGCCCATCTTGCCGCCAAGCTGTTTCATCATCTTCTGCATCTGCTCAAACTGCTTGATTAACGCATTCACTTCATTCATCCCGGTTCCGCTGCCCTTGGCGATCCGTTCCTTGCGGGACGGCGTCAGCTTATCGATGAGATCCCGCTCACGCGGCGTCATCGCCAGAATAATCGCCTCAATCCGTGCCAGATGCTTATCATCAATGTTCACGTTCTTAAGCGCCTTATCATTCATACCGGGAAGCATCTTCAGCATATCGGAAATCGGCCCCATATTCTTCATCTGTGCCATCTGATCCAAAAAGTCGGTAAAGGTAAACTGCTGCGTACGCAGTTTCCGCTCCAGTTCCTCCGCCTTTTTCATATCCAGCGCCTGCTCCGCCTTTTCAATCAGGCTGAGCATATCGCCCATTCCCAAAATTCTGGATGCCATCCGATCGGGATGGAACACCTCAAGATCGGTCAGCTTTTCGCCCATACCGCAAAACTTAATCGGCTTTTGCGTTACGGCACGTACCGAAAGCGCCGCACCGCCGCGCGTATCACCGTCCAGCTTTGTTAAAACAACACCGCTGATGGCAAGGTCGCGGTTAAACGCGTCCGCCACATTCACGGCGTCCTGACCTGTCATGGCGTCTACCACCAAAAGGATTTCCGCAGGGTCTACGGCACGGACAATTTCTTTAAGTTCTTCCATCAGCGCCTCATCGATATGCAGCCGCCCGGCTGTATCGATAATCAGCACATCGTTCGCGTGTGCGATTGCATGCGCAAGGCCTGCTTTTGCAATGCCGACCGCATCCTGACTCCCTTCCATCGCAAAAACAGGAAGTTCCAGCTTGCCGCCGACTACTTGCAGCTGCTTGACTGCCGCAGGACGGTAAACATCGCAGGCACAGAGCAGCGGACGCTTGCCCTGCTTTTTTAAAAGTCCGCCGAGTTTTGCCGCCGTTGTCGTCTTACCGGCGCCCTGCAAACCGGCCATCATAATGACCGTTGGGGGATTTGGCGAAATATTCAGCTTTTGTTCCGTACCGCCCATGAGCGAGACAAGCTCTTCATTGACGATTTTGATGACCTGCTGCGCGGGAGTTAAAGATTCCATCACCTCAGCGCCGGAGGCACGCTCCGTCACCTGTTTGACAAAATCCTTTACCACTTTAAAGTTTACGTCTGCCTCCAGCAGCGCAAGCTTTACTTCACGCATGGCGTCCTTTAAATCTTTTTCACTGACTTTTCCTTTTCCTTTTAATTTTCGGAATGTGTTCTGTAATTTATCAGTCAAGCTTTCAAACGCCATTGCTGCACCTCCGTGAACTATTCCTCGTTGATTTCGCCGATGATGGTAAGAATCCGATTGATCTTGCGTTTAATATCGTCAGAGAGATAGCGCACATTCGGTGACGCCTCCACCTCTGAGATTAAATCGTCAATCTCATGCAGCTTTTCTTTGATTCCCAAAAAACGCTGCGCCAATCCCAGTCTCTCTTCCACATCAAAAAGAATGTGCTCGGCACGCTTAATATTATCGCGGACGCCCTGACGGGTAATCCCCATATGCTCTCCGATTTCAGACAGCGACAAATCCTCATTATAATAAAGATCCACACTCTCTGCCTGACGGTCTGTCAGCATATTCCGGTAAATTGAGAATAAAAGCGCGATTTGAACATTCTTTTCCATGCTCTCCACTCCGGTTCGGTTTGATCTGTAAAGTTTTTGCGCTTTACAGATCAATATTATACCGAAACACGCGGAATCTGTCAAGCATTTTTTACAAAAAAGTATAAGATTTTTTAGGATAATCTCTGATTCTATTCTACAAAATCAAATTCAATTCCGTACATCCGCACGGTATCTCCCTCTTGGATTCCGGCCGCTTTCAGCCGGTCGATCACGCCGCTTTTAATCAGCGCACGCTGGAAATACTGCAGCGACTCATAATCGTCAAAATTGGTTGATCCGACGATTTTCCGCACACGCAGACCCTCTACCTCGTACGCATCCTCCACACGGCTGACCGTGATGGTATCATCGCGGCGCACCAAATCCGGATCATACATCTCGTATTCATCCCCGTCCTCGGTCTTTGGCATTTTAGAGAGCGTCTCCCAGGTGTAATGCAGCACCTCGGAAATTCCTTTTTTCGTTGCAGCCGAAATCGGGAACACGCGGTATCCCTCTTTCTCCAGCCGATCGCGAAAAACCGCAAAGTTTTCGTCAAATCCGGGGATATCGCTCTTGTTTGCCAGTACGATTTGCGGTTTTTCCGCAAGCTTTTCACTGTAAAGCTTAAGTTCGCGGCAGATTGCGTCAAAATCCTCCAGCGGATCGCGCCCCTCTATCCCGGAAACATCCACGATATGCAAAAGCAGCCGCGTCCGTTCCACATGGCGCAAAAACTCGTGGCCGAGGCCGACACCTTCGTGGGCGCCCTCAATAATGCCCGGAATATCCGCAATGACAAAGCCGCAGCCGTCCCCCATATCTACCACACCCAGGTTTGGCTTCAGCGTGGTAAAGTGATAGTTTGCAATCTTCGGCCGTGCATCGCTGACAATGGATAAAAATGTGGATTTTCCCACATTCGGAAAGCCCAAAAGCCCCACGTCCGCAATCAGTTTCAGCTCCAAAGTCACGGTATATTCCTCGCCCGGCATACCGGCCTTTGCAAACTTCGGCGTTTGCCTGGTCGCCGTTGCAAAATGGGAGTTGCCCCATCCGCCGCTGCCGCCGCGGGCCGCAACCTTGCGCTGGCCGTCCTCTTTCATGTCACAAATCACCAGGCCGCTCTCCGCCTCACGGATCAGAGTACCGACCGGCACACGCACCTCTAAATCCGCACCGCATTTTCCGTTACGTTTGGCGTCGCGGCCGTTGCCGCCGTTTTCGGCCAGGTATTTGCGCTTATAACGAAAATCCATCAGCGTATTGATATTTTTATCCGCCACAAAAACGATGCTGCCGCCGCGGCCGCCGTCGCCGCCGTCAGGGCCGCCTGCCGCAACATATTTTTCACGGTGAAAGGTCACCGCTCCGTTGCCGCCGTCGCCGCCCTTAATAAATATTTTCGCCAGATCGGAAAACATAGTGCCACCTCCTGTCTTATATTTTGACCAATTTAAGGTTTTTGAAACAGCCTTTGATCCAGCCGATCCGCAATCATCCAAGATCCGTTTTCATCCGACTGTTTCCGAACCGAAAAAAGGGGCGGCGTCAGCCACCCCTTTTTATGTTTCAATTACTGAGCGATCTCGTAAACAGATACCTGTTTTTTCGTCTTACCCTTACGCTCGAACTTTACTTTGCCGTCGATCAGTGCAAAGAGGGTATCGTCGGTGCCTTTACCAACGTTGATACCGGGATGAATCTTCGTACCTCTCTGACGAACCAGGATATTACCGGCCAAAACAGCCTGACCGTCGCCCTTTTTCACGCCAAGGCGTTTGGACTCGGAATCTCTGCCGTTTTTGGTACTACCCATACCTTTCTTATGAGCCATGTTTTCTCACTCCTTTATACCAATCTGAAAGAAACGGTTATGACACCCGTGTGCCTAAACCCGTATTAGCCATTGATGGCCGTAATCTCTACTTTTGTATAAGGCTGTCTGTGACCCTGTTTTTTGTGATAGCCCTTTTTGGACTTATACTTATACACAATCACTTTCTTTGCCTTGCCCTGTTTTGCAACAGATGCGGTTACGGTAGCGCCGTCCACATAAGGAGCGCCAACCTTAAAGTCCTCACCGCCGACAACCAAAACCTTATCAAACGTAACGGTGCTTCCAGCCTCAGCGTCCAGCTTTTCGATGAAAACAACATCGCCCTGCTGTACCTTGTACTGCTTACCACCGGTTTCAATCACTGCGTACATATTCGTAATCCCTCCTATTACCCAAGACTCGCCATATAAGGTGATCCGCCCGATCCCACGGATCAAAACGGAAAACTTAAACCTCTTCTGCGCGGTTACCGAAATATTATACCATATTC
>CAVGTH010000139.1:0-4007 GCA_963632045.1 Roseburia faecis
GTGTGAGGCAGGGTAATTTTAAGCGTACGGTCAACAAATGCCGGAATCAAAAAAAGAATCAGTGTTAAAATGCAGGTAAAACAGTTCTCGTAATTACCCGTAAAAAACTGTGCGATCAGCACCCCTAATACAATGACGGTCAACACCAGGTATAAAATGGTCGTCCCCCGGCGCTCCTTTGCAAAATTTTCTTTCAGTGCATGACGTCTCTTCTTCTCCTTCAAGCACGTCACCTCCAACAAAATCATGGTTTACTCTGTTTTTCATGCCGCAGCAAGCCGAAATACGACATACTGCATACTTTTTTATTATAACATAATCTTACAAAACCGTCAATTATTTTAAATTAAAAAATCGCCGTACGTTTTAGTATACGACGATTTTTTGATAAACCACACGTTTAAAATACGGTTTCAAAATCAATATGAAAAGCTTTATTTGTTTTTCTGTCTGGTTACATCCTCTGCCGCATTTTTTGCGCCGTCCGCGGCGTCCTTGACGGCGTCTGTTGCACCGTCTACCACATCTTTTGCGGCCTGTCCGGCTCCGCCCGCAACATCTTCCGTTGCCTTTTTGGCGTCATTGATGGCGTTTTCTGCGCCGCCGGTGACATTTTCCGCCGACTCCTGGGCGCCTTCTCCGTTCTCTCCGGAGGTTGCGTTATGCGCGCGATCGGTCTCCTGCGGCGCCTCTCCGGCGATGCCGTCGGTATCTTTTCCCTGATCCATGGTGGTCTCTCCGTTGCCGCAGCCGACCAGCATAAAGCAGCAAAGCAGCGCTGCCAGTGTCATCGTGATTTTACGTTTCATAATATCCTTCTCCTTTTTTCAGTCTTTATCAGTATTCTGTCCCGTGGCCGGAGAAATATACAAAAAATCATGATTTATACAAAATCAGAGAGAATGGCATGACTGACATAAATCCAGGAATCCGGAATCGTATAACGGTGATTTTGACAGACCATCGTACCGCGTTTTAAATTTTTTTGAAGTACATCGCCGTATACCTCTTCGATACGCCTGTGAAATCTTTGATAAAATTCATCAGCGCAAATTCCCTTTGCCGTGCGAAGCCCCAAAAAGCAGAATTCACTCATCTGATCCGAAAGAGATAAGGTTTCCGGCTCGCCCTCTGCCGCGCAGCATGTATTTTGTATCTTCGCACAGTATGTATCAATCGGGGAAACATTATGAAATCGCTGCGCTGCGATACACGAATACGCGCCGGCACCAAAACCGATAAAATCGTCGCACTGCCAATACTTTAAGTTATGGCGGCTCTCCAATCCGGGCTTTGCAAAGTTTGAAATTTCATACCGTTCATATCCGGCATGTTTTAAAAACTCCACACAGGTGTCATACATGATTCGCACCGTATCATCGGCCGGCAGCTGCAAAGGAAGCGAAAAAAACGGGGTTCCCTCCTCAATTTTCAAAGCATAACAGGACAGATGCTCCGGATTTTGCAGCACAACCTCTTTGATTGTTTTTTTCCACATAGCGACGCTCTGTTCCGGCAAACCGTACATCAAATCAACAGAGATATTTTGAAATCCGGCCTCCCGTGCCTGTCGGTAGCATCGGGTAAAATCCGCATAGCTATGAATCCGCCCCAGGCGTTTGAGCATGGTATCATCGTTCGATTGCAAACCAAGACTCATCCTGTTAAATCCGGCGTCAAACAGGGTTTTAAGCCCCAAAAAATCAATGGTACCCGGATTGCATTCCACCGTAATTTCACACTGCCTGGCAAGTGTAAAATGTTCCTTTACGGTATGCAGCAGATCCTTTAACCGATCGGCGCCGATACACGTTGGGGTACCGCCCCCAAAATAAACGGCATCTACTGTCTGATCGGCAGAAAAAGCGTTTATCTCCTTTTTTAAGGCGCTGCAATACGGATCGATCCACTCCTCCTTTTTGGCATAGGAATTAAAATCGCAGTACAGACATTTTTGTCTGCAAAAAGGTATGTGTACGTAGATACCGAGCGGCATACGATAACCTCCTGTAAAAAGGGGCTGTAAAAACAAAGTTTACAGCCCCCTCTTCCTTTATTTAGTCTAATTTGAGTACAGACATAAACGCCTCCTGCGGAACCTCAACAGATCCCACCTGACGCATCCGTTTCTTACCCTCTTTCTGCTTTTCCAAAAGCTTGCGCTTACGGCTGATGTCGCCGCCGTAACATTTTGCAAGCACGTCCTTACGCATTGCACGGACGGTTTCACGGGCGATAATTTTTCCGCCGATGGCCGCCTGAATCGGCACCTCAAACAGCTGGCGCGGAATGACGTCTTTCAGCTTTTCTGCCATCTTTCTTCCTCTGGTATAGGCGCGGTCCTTATGCACAATAAAGGAGAGTGCATCCACCATTTCACCGTTTAAGAGCATATCCAGCTTAACCAGTTCCGCCTTTTCAAAGCGGTCAAATTCATAGTCAAACGAGGCGTAACCGCGTGTTCTGGATTTCAGCGCGTCAAAGAAATCGTAGATAATTTCGTTCAGCGGTAAATCATAGTTGAGTGCGACACGGGTCTCGTCCAAATAGGTCATATCAAGATAAGTGCCGCGGCGTTCCTGACAAAGTTCCATAATGCTGCCGACGTATTCCTTCGGCGTCATGATGGACGCTTTGACAATCGGCTCCATCATATAGTCGATTTCAGAGGGACTGGGCAGGTTGGTCGGATTGTCGATAAGCAGTTCTTCGCCGTCCGTTTTAATGACCTTGTATTCCACCGACGGGGCGGTGGTTACCAGATCCAGGTTGTACTCACGCTCTAAGCGTTCCTGGATAATTTCCATATGCAAAAGCCCTAAAAATCCGCAGCGGAAACCAAAGCCCAAGGCAACCGAGGTCTCGGCGTCAAAGCACAGCGCCGCATCGTTAAGCTGCAATTTTTCCAGTGCCTCGCGCAGGTCATCGTATCTTGCGCCGTCGGCCGGGTAAATACCGCAATAAACCATGGGCTTTACCTCTTTATAGCCGGGCAGCGGTTCTGCTGCGCCGTTTTCTACGGTGGTGACGGTATCGCCGACATGAACCTCCTGCACATTTTTGATACTTGCAGCAATAAACCCGACTTCTCCGGCAGAAATTTCGTCCGCCGGCAGCATTCCGTTCGGGTGAAGATAACCGGTCTCAACCACATCAAACACCGCATCTGTCGCCATCATACGAATCTGGGTTCCGGGTCTGAGTTTTCCGTCCATCACGCGGACATAGACAATAACGCCCTTATAGGGGTCATAATAGGAGTCAAAGATCAGCGCTTTGAGCGGCGCGTCCTCGTCTCCGTCGGGCGGCGGAATAAGTTCTACAATCTTTTCTAAAACGGCAGGAATGTTGACGCCGTTTTTGGCGGAAATCAGCGGTGCGTTCTCGCCGTCGATGCCAATCACGTCCTCGATTTCCTTTTTCACTTCTTCCGGGCGTGCGGACGGCAAATCGATTTTATTGATGACGGGAACCAACTCCAAATCATGTTCCAGCGCCATATAGGTATTGGCGAGGGTTTGCGCCTCGATGCCCTGCGCCGCGTCCACAACCAGAACGGCGCCCTCACAGGCTGCAAGACTGCGCGACACCTCATAGTTAAAGTCGACGTGTCCGGGCGTGTCAATCAAATTTAAGGTATATTCCTCTCCATCCGCTGCGCGGTATAAAAGCTTGACAGCGCGTGCTTTGATGGTGATGCCGCGCTCCCTCTCTAGATCCATATTATCTAAAATCTGCGCCTGCATCTCCCGCTGGGTCAGTGCACCGGTTGCCTCTAAGAGGCGGTCTGCCAAAGTGCTTTTGCCGTGGTCAATGTGGGCGATAATCGAAAAATTCCGAATGTTTTTTTGCCGATTGTGCATGATAGATCCTCCAAGTAACATACTAAATTTTATTCTATCACAATTTCAAAAAAATAGCAACACTTCCGGACACAAATTTGCATGAAGATTGTAGGTTTACAATAGATGTGTTACATTCCAGAATATTTTGTTATGAGATAAACC
>CAVGTH010000140.1:0-3947 GCA_963632045.1 Roseburia faecis
GGTGTGTTTGTGATACGCATTTTATCGCAGTAACGGTCAACGGTGACGGAAACGCTGCAATACTATCTGTTTAAGTTGTTCAAAAATTCAGTGAAAAATTTGCCAACTTTTACTTGACACTAACAAATATCGATAAAGGCTTGTCAAATCATAGCAACTGTGATATACTGTATATGCTACACAAATGCATAAACTATTTTTCATAGGGAAAATTACCTTTGTAAAAAGGTGTTTTCTCTCTTACTCGTTCCTGTGAAAAATAGGTAGAGCATTGTGTAGCAACAATTGAGGGACTGCACTTTTTAGTGTGTTCCAAGATTGGGGCACACTTTTTTTATTATTCTTTAAGGAGGTTTCAGTTATGAAACAAAAAATTGCTTTAGGCGCAGGATGTCTTACGGGGGTGATATTATGAAAAAAAGTACATCAATTTTTATATTAGTAATAGGTGTGGTATTACTCATTGTAGGCTTGTTCTTGCAGGTACCAAGCAAAGAATTGACAACTTATTCTACATTAGAAGGAGAATACAGCGTAATCGAAGAATACGTTGGTGGTGATGCTTATAATTATATAATAGGAGCATCTTTGGTTAGTGGAGAAATAGCTGGAGCAAAGACCCAAAAAGCGATTTTTATTTCAATAGGATTATTGATTATTTGTTTTGGTTTGTATGCACTGTCACATATAGAGAAAAACAATGTCTTAAAAGCAACAACTGATATTATCGA
This sequence comes from Roseburia faecis, assembly GCA_963632045.1. Classification (GTDB taxonomy): domain Bacteria; phylum Bacillota; class Clostridia; order Monoglobales; family Monoglobaceae; genus Ructibacterium. Next base: position 732 of record CAVGTH010000140.1, read on the forward strand.
AACTGAAAACAACGTGGAAGAACAGAATGACATAGATAAGGAAAACATCGAAGAAATCAAAACCGTAGAAAATGAGGAAATTATTACCAAATCTTAATACTACATAAAAGCTTAATTAAAAGCTACAAAGCATCGCTTACATAGTAGGCGGTGCTGTTTTTCTTTGAAACCTTAACCTCCAAATTATGCCACAGAAAATAAAGATATGGGATTTGCGGCGTGCGATTGACAGCCGCACGGGAAAAAGGTATAATAAAAGGGATAAAAATTATGCGGCAGAAATGGGGAACCCAAATTGAAGGAAGTCAAAATCGGAGATCATATCATACTGGGCAAGGGACGGCCGATTGCGGTGCAGTCGATGCTGAATGTGAAAACCACGGACGCCACAGCGGCAATGGCACAGATCAAAGCGCTTGCAGCGGCCGGCTGCGATATCGTGCGTCTTGCCGTGCCGGACGAGGCGGCCGCCGCTGCCATGGAAACGCTGGTGCAGCAAAGCCCGGTTCCGTTGGTTGCGGATATCCATTTTGACTATCGTCTTGCGCTGATGTGCATCGAGCGCGGCGTTGCCAAGGTTCGGATTAACCCCGGCAACATCGGCGGCGAGGATCGCGTTCAAAAGGTTGCAAAAGCAGCACGGGAAAAGGGGATTCCGATTCGTATCGGCGTGAACGGCGGCTCGCTGGAAAAGGGACTTTTGCAGCAGTGCGGCGGCTCTGTTGCGCATGCCATGGTAGAAAGCGCAAAACGCCATGCGGCGCTGCTGGAACGCTTTGACTTTGACGATATTGTCATTTCGATGAAATCCTCCTCCGTCCGCGAGACGATCCGTGCGTACCGTCTTGCAAGAGATACCTTTGACTATCCGCTGCATGTCGGCGTGACCGAGGCCGGCACCTACGAAAGCGGCCTTGTCAAATCGGCCATCGGCATCGGATCGCTGCTCGCGGACGGAATCGGCGAGACGATTCGGGTGTCGCTCACGGACGACCCGGTGCAGGAGGTCTATGCGGCGCAGAAAATTTTAGGAGCGCTCGGCCTTGGCAAAGACCGTATTGAGGTGGTCTCCTGTCCGACTTGCGGCAGAACCAAAATCAATTTAATCCCCATTGCCAATCAGATTGCCGAGGCGGTCAAGGATATTCCGGCCAAGCTGAAGGTGGCCGTAATGGGGTGCGTAGTAAACGGCCCCGGCGAGGCGAAGGACGCCGACATCGGCATTGCCGGCGGTGACGGCTGCGCCGTTTTGTTCCGCAAGGGAGAGGTTATCAGAAAGATTCCGGAAGATCAGATTATCCCTGTTCTTTTGGAGGAAATCAAGAGGTTGATATAACATGCAGTTCGGAATTTTAGACTTATTTGACCGGGTAACCGTGATGGAGGATTTTGCCCGTGCTTTAGAGAAAACGACCCTGGAGAACTGCCGGGTCTTTATCGATGAAAACCGTTTGGAAATCCGCCTTTTGTCACCGGTTCTTTTGGATCGCGTTGAGCTTTTGCAGTACCGCGATGCCATACGGGGCATCTATCATATTAAGACCGTTGATCTGGCGCTGAAGTATACGGGTATTACGGCGGATCTTTCCTACTTTGAGGGGCTGCTCGCGGCCTTTTTGTATCAAAATGTGGTTTGCCGCAGCTGCCTGAGCGCGGCGCAGCTGAAGCTTGACGGGGACGTTCTGACCGTCAGCAATATCCGCGGCGGCAAGGAATTGCTCAGAAACCGAAAGTTTTTGGAATATCTGCAAGATACAACGCAGCGCGAGTTTGGAACACCAATCAAGGTACAGACGGCGTTTTCGGCGCTTGATATGGACAACTATTTAAAGGAACAGGAAAAGCAGCTGCACGCCCTGTCCGAAAAGGCGGCGGCCGTCAAGAACGTGTCCGCTTTATCATCGGCGCCGTCCAAGGCCGGTGCCGCAGCCGAGGAAGGCTTGCTGCTGGGAAAGAAATATATCGCGCCGGAGGATTGTATGCCGATCATCGATCTGCGCGCCGGGATGAGCGACTGCGTGATTGAGGGCGAGGTTTTGGACGCGGAAATCCGCGAAATCAAGCGTTCGGGAAAGCCGACCGGAAACATGGTTATCGAATTTAATCTCGCAGACGACAACTGGGCATGCTTTTGCAGCCTGTTCGGCAGAACGGAACGGCTGCAAAAGGCAAGGACGGCCATCGCGCCCGGCAAGCGGCTGCGTCTGCGCGGCGATTTTATGGAGGACGAATACAAACATTGTCCGCTTTTTAAGCCGACCGCAGCAGAGCTTTTAAAGCCGCTGCCGGAACGGGAGGATCATGCCGAAGAAAAGCGGGTGGAACTGCATCTGCATACCAAGATGAGTGCCATGGACGCGGTGACCTCTGCCGGTGACCTGATCAAGCGTGCGGCCAAGTGGGGACACAAGGCGATCGCCATCACGGATCACGGCGTGGCACAGGCTTTTCCGGACGCGCACAAGGCGGCCTGCGCCGTCAGCAAGAGCGGTCAGGAAATCAAGGTACTCTATGGCGTAGAGGGATATCTGATTAACGATACCGATTCAGCCGTGAGCAGCCTTGCGGCGCTCGGCAAAGAACAGACCTATGTCGTGTTTGATATCGAGACCACGGGACTTAGCGCCGAACGGGACGAAATCACCGAAATCGGCGCCGTAAAAATCGTAAACGGCGAAAAGACCGACACCTTTTCGCAGCTGATCAATCCCGGGCGGCCGATTCCACCCAACATTACGCAGCTGACCGGAATCAGCGACGACATGGTGGCCGATCAGCCAATGATTGAAGAGGTGCTGCCGAAATTTTTGGAATTTTGCAGCGGTGCCACCGTGGTTGCGCACAACGCCGGTTTTGATACCGGCTTTATCCGCCAAAAGGCCGGGCGGATGGGGCTTGGCTTTCACCACAAAATTGCAGATACGCTGCGCCTGTCGCGGGAGCTTTATCCGCAGCACCGCAAGCACACGCTGGACGCCGTGGCAGAGCGGCTCGGCGTATCACTGGAAAACCACCACCGTGCCGTTGATGATGCCGCAGCCACCGCAGAGATCTTTTTAAAGTTTTTGGATCAGATCCGCGAGCAAAACGGCGGCGACGCCGGCGTGGTGAACATCGATACCAAGCCCGGCTTGATTAAAAACCCGAAATACCACATTATTTTGCTTGCCACCAACTATGTGGGGCTTAAAAATCTGTATCAGCTGATCTCCAAAT
>CAVGTH010000141.1:0-3844 GCA_963632045.1 Roseburia faecis
ATTTAATATTTATGACAAAAACCCACCTGGATTGGTGGGTTTGTCAGTTGTCTGAGCCTTGGACGATAAGTCCAAGGCTCTTGCTGTCCATATATCAATCGTACGAAATAACAAGATTCGGAGTTAAACAACACATTGTAGAACTGTGAAAATGATATGGCGTAATGATGATATTTAGGATCGGGCTGGTGTTACACTACGCGTACGTCAACAGCACGCAGCTTGCTGGAATCCTTCGGATCCGGCTCGGTCGAGTAGGTAACCTTCTGGCCTTCCTCCAGCGTCTTAAAGCCGTCTGCAATAATGGCAGAGAAGTGAACGAATACATCGTCACCGCCGTTATCGTCGGAAATAAAGCCGAAGCCCTTTGCAGGATTGAACCATTTTACTGTACCCTGATTCATGTTGTAGTACCTCCAAAATAATATTTTTAAATTCGCGTACCGAAAATCGCAGCCGGCACAAAGCCCTCTCAGAAAGAAAAAGCCCACATTTTTTGTAAACCTAGAACCATGATTACAAAAATGTGAGTACCATGTGCTATCTCGGATACAAGGGTATTATAGCATCATTTTTAGAAAAAATCAAGAGTTTTTTCTAAAAATGAGCAAAAATTTTTTTAAAATCCATGGAAAATTACCAAATATTTGGTCAAAAACCGAACAAATTTGTCGCCGGGACAAAAAAGGCTGCCGGGCAGGGGAGTAAGCTTTTTTAAAAAAACGGAAGAATGACATCACATTCCGGCGGCCTGTGAGGGCGCCGTATTTTAAGGCGGTGTCAATGCCGGTGCAGTCCCCGGTAGCTATGTTTTACCGTCAAAAGAGTATCGGCCGGGACAGAAAATTTTTTCGCACCGCCGCTGCCGGCCGTGGTGCGGCCGCGGTTGACAAACGGAGAAAAATATTGTAGAATAAAGCAAATCGGGATTTTGATAAGGAGGCGGTCATATGCAGGGGAACAACAGGGTAAAACGGTTCCTCGCTGTTGTGCTTGCCTTTCTTTTTTTATGCGGCGGACAAAGTGCCTATGCCTTGGATCTTGCCGGTCTGTTTCAGATTCCAAAGACCGAGGTGAAGGAGCCGCCGTCAAAGCTGAAAATGTATGCCAAGACGGAAAAAGTTCTGCCAAAATCCGGCGCAAAATCGATTTTTTGCCCCAAGGGAGAAGAAAAGAACGCCTACGCGCTCTATGATGACGATGCGCAGACGGTCTGCGGCAGCGAAAACGGTCTTTGGGTTACGCTGGATCTTGGTTTGGCGCAGCGCATCTGTGCCGTGCAGATTTTGCCCTCGGCACAAAAGGAGCATCAGCCGGATCGGCTGATCGGCACCAGATTTTATGCATCAAACGATAATAAAACCTTTGTTCCGGTGGGCGCGATTGCGCCGGTAAGCGGCAGTATGCAGACGGCGCGGCAGGAGATTGCTTTTGGCGGCATGGGCGAGTACCGCTATGTGAGGGTGGAACTTCCGGCCGGCGCGTATCTGGCCGAGCTATCCTGGATGGCTTATACGGAGTGGAATTTTACTCCGTCCAAAGAAAGCGGAAAAGAGGATATGTCGCTGACGCTTTATGCCTACGATGCACCCCAAGAGATGGACACCACCATTTTGACGGCGATATACAGTAAGGAAGGCATCTTGAAAAATTATGCCGCAAGCCGGCAGGATCTTGCGCCGAAAACGGAGCAGAGCGTTGCGGTCGCGGTACCGAACCTGAAACGGGAGACGGGCGACAGTTATCGGATTATGGTGTTTGACAGTTCCGGCGGTCAGCCGCTGGAGCGGCCGCTGGAATACCGGGACAACGGCGCGGCGCAGAGTTTTTCTGTCCCGAACCTGTTTTCGGATCATATGCTGCTCCAGGCGGAAAAACCGCTGACCGTATGGGGAAAAGCACCCAAAGGCAGCCGTGTAACGGTAACGCTTGCAAACAGTCTGGGCGGCAAGGCAGAGCAGACGGCGGAGGCGGATGCAAATTCCGCGTGGGAAGTAAACCTTGGCACATTTTCTGCCGGCGGCGATTATACCCTGACCGTGCGCTGCGGAAAAGAAAAGAGGGCTTATCAGGACATCACGTTCGGTGACGTTTGGCTTTGCATCGGCCAGTCCAATATGGATTATTACATGCTGGCCGGAGAGGATACCAAGGCCGATCTGGATTCTGCACGGGGCAGACAGGAAGTGGTAAACCCCGGCATCCGATTATTGAATTTATGGAATCTCGGTACGGGCGGCGCCGGCGCCGCAACCGAGAATCTGCCGCTTGCGGCGGACGCTGCGGCATGGGCAAGTATGAACCGCGACGCGGCCAATTACTGTTCGGCGGTCGGCTATTATTTTGCACAGTCGCTGTGGCAGGAGTACCGCACGCCGGTCGGTATCATCGGCGCCGCGGTCGGCGATACCGAGATTAACCGCTGGATACCGCGGGAGGAGAAGTGCGGCAGCTTTGTGCCGACGGACGGCGGATTGTTTTATAACCGTATTGCGCCGCTCTCAAAACTGCAGATTCGCGGAATTTTGATGTATCAGGGTGAGGCGGACGAGTACCGCACCCACTTGACGACAATACAGTACCGGGACGCTATGACGGCGGTGGTTGACAGCTATCGGCGGATTTTCGGCGAGGATCTGCCGTTTTACTGGGCGCAGCTGACAAGGTATAAGGCGGACGAGAGCGCCGTGCGTGAGGGACAGAGACTGGCGCTTTCCAATATTAAAAACCCAAAAAATGCCGGGATGATTTCCTTAATGGATTTGTATGGCGAATACGAGGGCGGCGCCGGCAATTGCCGGGAGGATATCCATCCGCATCAAAAAAAGGAAGTGGCGGAGCGGTTTTTGCGTTTGGCAAAACGTGATGTCTACGGCGGTGCGGAAACGGCGGCCGTCGGGCCTTCCTACACCGGGATGCGCGTCAGTGGCAGTAAGATGGAACTGACCTTTTCCTGTACCGGGTCGCTCGCACTGCTCCCGGCTGCGCGCTACGCCGACAAAAAGGGCGAGGCGTGGATTGAGGAACAGAATATGGATCCTAAGCGGCCGCAGGAATTTGAACTTTGCGGCGCGGACGGCGTATTCTATCCGGCGGAGGCGGAACTGCGCGGCGATCGCGTGATTTTAACCTGCGATCAGGTGAAAAAGCCGGTTTCTGCACGCTATGCGTGGGGTGCATATCCGGAGATGCCGAACCTGACGGACGCAAGCGGACTTCCGGCACCGGCATTTACGACCGAGACGCCGGGCAAGAAATAAATGTTGACAAAAAAGGACACTTTTCGTATACTAAAGAGGTAAAGGAGGCGTTATCATGCGCTGTTTTTATTGCGGACACACAGAGAGTAAGGTGGTAGATTCCCGTTCTACCGAGGATGGACAGGCCATTCGCCGCCGCCGGGAATGCTTGCAGTGCGGAAAACGTTTTACCACCTATGAAAAGATTGAGAGCGTGCCGATCATTGTGATTAAGCGTGACGGCTCCAGACAGAGTTTTGACCGGGACAAGCTGCAGCGCGGCATCTTAAATTCCTGTGCCAGCCGTCCGGTGTCGCTGCACGTGATTGACGGGATGCTGGATGAAATTGAGGCGGAAATCCATAATTCCCTGGCACGGGAGGTATCGTCGGAGAAGATCGGCGAGATGGTGATGGAGCGTCTGCGCGCTATTGACGAGGTGTCCTACGTGCGCTTTGCATCGGTATATAAAAAGTTTAAGGATATCGAAACCTTCCAGCAGGAACTGGCAAAACTCAGCGGCAAACGCCCGGAGTAAGAAATATTTTTCATTAGTGTAAAATAATAATTGGCAAAAAAATAGGGAATAACCCTTGAAGGCTATT
>CAVGTH010000142.1:0-3806 GCA_963632045.1 Roseburia faecis
CGCCTCCCAAAATCGGAGTTCGGATTGCTCCCTTTCGGCTTGGCGGTTAGCCAGAGTTGTAAAAGAATAACTGCCGACTTTACCACAGTGGGGCAGTTATTTTTTTATGGAGATAATGAGTAGCAACAATAAAATCATAAATAATAATATGTATGCTAATTCCATAATACCACCTCCTATCGCCTGAAGTATCAGAACGTCAAGGTGGCTAACCGCCCTATAAGGTTTACCCTTTCTTTATTTTATTATAAACTGCGGAAAAATGCAATCTTTTGGCATGCAGAAGATTGCATTCGTTGCATAAAGCCAATTTTCGGCAAGATATTGCTTTGAATTGATAGCCCTCCGCCCACAACTCCGCCGCCGCGCCCGTTTGGGCAATGTCGCAATATCTTGCCGAAAATGGCGCAAAATAAGCGAAAAATTTCATTTCCGTGCCGCCGGGGCGATGACTGCCGGTGGCAGTCGTCCATCGCTGACCGAGGCGAGAGCCGAGACGGCATGGCTAAGCAGGGGACGGCGATATAATCAATATGAAATTTTTCGCAAAATAGAGTTTATCGACACGCTTAGGCGGCCCGTGCAGGCCGCCTTTTTTGATTTGGCGTTGCTTTTATTTCATCACAAAGGCGGATTTCGCCGGGGCGTTTTCCGGCAGACCCAGATTTGACCAGGACGAAATGCTGCACTGTCCGTATTTATTATCACCGACTGCGTAGGCCGTTCCGTCCTGACAAACCCCGATGCTATGATGTACCCCTCCGGCCGCGGCGATCAGCCGTGTCCAAATGGTCGTTTCGCATTGATGCCAATCATTGTCGCCGACGCCCTGTGCCTGACCGTCCGCGCGCAGGGTGAGAGCGTGAAAGTCTCCGGCAGTCACAAAAACGGCGTTTTCAAGCGCGGCGGTTTCACATTCGCGGTAGGTGTTGTCGCCGACTGCCAGCACGGTGCCGTCTGCACGGACGCCGAGGGTAAAGCCGTTTCCGGCGGCGATCGCAATGATGTCCTGCCAGGAAGAGACGTTGCAGGCGCCCATATCGTTATCGCCGGCGGCAACTACGGTGCCGTCCTGACGAAGCCCGACGGTGTGGATGCGCCCGGCGGCAATCGCAACAATGCCGCTCCAGTCCGCGGTATCACATTGGCCGTAGTCATTGGCGCCGGCCGTGATCACCGTTCCGTTTTTCATCAGCCCGACAGAGTGCTTTTCGCCGGCCGCAACGGCAAGCACATTCTTCCAGCTGCCGAGTGCGCATTGAGAGTAGGTGTCATCTCCGACGGCCTCTAAGGTGCCGTCGGCTTTCAGGCCCAGGGTGTGGTTCAGCCCGGCGGCGACCGCAACCATATCCGTCCATTCAGTAACCTCGCATTGGCCGCTGCGGTTGTCACCGGCGGCAAGCACAGTGCCATCCGTTTTCAGCGCGACACTGTGCCGTTCTCCGGCACCGGCAAGGCCGGACAGCATTCCGCCCAGGTAGCGCAGGCAGCTGCTGCTGTCCAGACGGCCGTCAAGTGCCTTTAAATCCTGGATGGCCTTGGTATAAGCGCCGGTCTGAATCTTTGACAAGGCGCGGTAACGCAGAAGGCGGTCGCGGTTTTTCTGCATAAAATGGCGGGATTCTAAGCGGTCAAGCGCATTGGCGGCATCTATATAGTCGCCGCTGTGATAAAGGGAGCAGGCGGCATCAAGCGCCGCCGCGCCTGCTGCACTGTAACTTGCGACGCCAAGCCCGGCACCGAGAATCAGGAGCAGCGCCAAAAGCCCTGCATATAGCCGGCGTTTTTTTCTTTTTTGCGTATTGGCTGCGGCTTGGAGCGGCGTTTTATCTTCGATCCAGAGCATTTCCTCCGCGGTGCGCTGTGCCTGTCTTTTGCTCTTTAAGGAGGGAGCGGACTTAGCCGTCTCCGGGCGATCGGGCTTTGAAACGGGAGAATAGGAGGCTCTCTGCCACAAGGTTTGATCGCGATACGAGGCGCTGCGCACGGTTACCGTCACGTTGTCGGTGCGCAGTGAGGATAAAAAGATCGGAAGATCAAGACCGAAATGCGCGCCGTCTGCGACCGAGAGATTTGTATACGAAAACGGTTTGGTTAAAAGCAGGCGGTTGCAGTCGTCAAAGCAGCAAATATCAACGGTGACGGCGGAAAGCTCCTTGCCGCTGATATTTTGAAGCATCAAAAAAAGAGCGATCCGCATGGTCTCCGGATCCCGGCACAGCCGGCTTTCCAGAATTTCGACAGGGCGGTTGCCGAGCGGCGGATAGGCTTGCTTTTTTAAAAGGCTGAAGCGGTCAGGATTCATCGGGTTCACCGTCTTTCAACAAAATTTTGATTCTATACTATACCACTTTTTGAAAAAAAGCAAGTCATAAAATGTAAATTTTTTGCGCCGGTGTTCCTTGCGCCCCAAATAGCCGCACGAGAACAAGATCCGATGGCATAAAGCGCTGATACAAGCATAAACTGTATTAACAAAATTTTTGGGAGGGATAACCATGACCAAAACCGGCGTTCGAGTCATGGCAGCCGTGTTGGCGGCGCTGCTGCTTTTTTCTTATATCCATGTTTTTGCGGAACCTTCGACCCAGGTGGATACCAACGTGTCAACCCAGCTGGTAAAAGCAAAATCGGGAATTTTAATGGAGGCAAACACCGGGGAGGTGCTTTATGAGTGGAACCCGGACGAAAAACTGCAGATTGCCAGCGTCACCAAGGTGATGACCATGCTTTTGATTATGGAGGCCTTAGACAGCGGAAAAATTAAGTTAGATGACATGGTGACAACCAGCGAAAACGCGGCGTCCATGGGCGGTTCACAGGTGTTTTTGGAAGTGGGCGAGGCAATGTCGGTCGATGATATGTTAAAGGCGATTGCGGTTGCCTCCGGCAACGATGCGGCGGTGGCAATGGCGGAGTTTATCAGCGGTACCGAAGAGGCCTTTGTCGAAAAGATGAATCAGCGCGCCGCGGAGCTTGGCTGCACCAACACGCATTTTATAAACTGTAACGGGCTTGACGAGACGGCGGATCATTACAGTACGGCGCGGGATATTGCCTGTATTTCCAAAGAACTGCTCCGCCATCAGAAGATTTTTGATTACACGACCATCTGGATGGATAGCCTGCGCGGCGGCCAGTTCTGGCTCTCTAATACCAACAAACTGATTCGCTTTTATAAAGGGGCCAACGGACTGAAAACCGGCTCGACCAGCACGGCAAAATATTGCCTGTCTGCGACTGCAGAGCGGGACGGTATGCAGCTGATTGCGGTCGTGCTCTGCGCACCTTCGACAGCGGAACGTTTTAGCAGTGCATCGGCGCTCTTAGATTACGGGTTTGCCAATTATGCGGTTGCGGACAGCGAAAAGCTGGGCATTACCCTGCCTGCCATCACCGTGCAAAGCGGAACGGAATCTGATGTGCGCCCGACGGGAGATGCGATCCGTTTTGTGGTGAAAAAGGGAAACCAGGATCGGGTGGAATACGAGATTTGCGCAGAGGATAAAGTAAAAGCCCCGGTCGAAGAGGGGCAAAAGCTGGGAGAAATTCTGTTTCGGATTGACGGCGAAGAGGTGGCGCGCAGAGACCTTTTGGCAGAAAAATCGGTGCCGAGAATTCAATTTTTAACCATGTTTCTCCGTATGGCAAGACGTTATTTAACGATGTAAAAGTTTGCCGGAAAAATCTTTTCAGTCCAATACCGGATCATAAAAAGGAGCCAAAGCAAAAGACACTTTGCCTTGGCTCCTTTTTGGTATGACGGGCATATCAATGCTCTGTGGTGAAAGTCCACCGAGGCGTAG
>CAVGTH010000143.1:0-874 GCA_963632045.1 Roseburia faecis
GGTTTATCTCATAACAAAATATTCTGGAATGTAACACATCTATTGTAAACCTACAATTTTGCGTAATATTTTTATTTTTTCTATGACCTATCTTTGCCGCGTCCGGATCTCGCCCTGCAATGCGGCAAGAAAATCGTCAAGCGCCATCGCGCCGCGGTCGCCGTCCTTGCGGGCGCGCACCGAAACGGCGCCGTCTGCCTGCTCCTTTTCGCCGACAATCACCATGTAGGGGATCTTTTCCAGCTGCGCCTCGCGGATTTTATAGCCGATTTTCTCGTTGCGGTCGTCCAGCTCCACCCGGATTCCCTGATCCATCATGGTCTCTTTAATACCCTTTGCGTAGGCAAGATAATGCTCGGAAATCGGCAGAATTTTTACCTGTACCGGCGCGATCCAGGTCGGCAGCGCACCGGCGTATTTTTCCAGCAGGAGCGCCAGCGTCCGCTCATAGCAGCCGATCGAGGTACGGTGAATCACATACGGATACTGCTTTTGACCGTCGGCGTCCACATACTCCATACCGAACCGCTCCGCCAGCTGAAAATCGATCTGAACGGTAATCAGCGTATCCTCTTTGCCGAACACATTTTTAATCTGAATATCGAGCTTGGGGCCGTAGAACGCCGCCTCGCCGTCTGCCTCGGTATAATCAAGTCCCATATGATCCAAAATACCGCGCATCCGATCCTGTACCCGCTCCCACTCGTCAGCAGAGCCGATATATTTTTCTTTATTATTTTCATCCCATTTGGAAAAGCGGTAAGAAACATCCTCGTCAAGACCCAGGGTCTTTAGCATATAGATTGCCAAATCAACGCAGCCCTCAAACTCTTCCTCCAGCTGATCCGGACGGCACGCCAGATGTCCCTCGGAA
>CAVGTH010000143.1:884-3794 GCA_963632045.1 Roseburia faecis
CATTATAGCGCAGCGGCAAATCCCGGTAGCTATGCATGTCCGCAAGATACGCCTGAAACTGGAACGGACAGGTCATCGGCCGCAGCGCAAAAACCTCTTTTTCCGCGTCCGGGTCGCCCAGAATGAACATTCCGTCGCGGTAATGATCCCAGTGCCCGGAAATCTTGTATAAATCCCGTTTTGCCATCAGCGGCGTCTTTGTCAGCAGATAACCGCGCCGCTGCTCCTCGTCCTCCACAAACCGCTGCAAAAGCTGAATGGTTCTGGCGCCCTTGGGCAGCATAATCGGCAGACCCTGGCCGATGTAATCCACCGTTTTAAAGTAGCCGAGTTCACGTCCCAGCTTATTATGATCTCTCTTTTTTGCCTCCTCCAGCATGGCAAGGTAGGCATCAAGCTCCGACTTTTTGGGGAAAGCCGTGCCGTAGATTCTCGTCAGCATCTTGTTCTTCTCGTCACCGCGCCAATACGCGCCGGCGGTATACTGCAATTTGACTGCCTTAAGCCTTCCGGTCGACATCAGATGCGGCCCTGCGCATAAATCCACAAAGTCCCCCTGCCGGTAAAACGAGATTTCCTCCCCGTCCGGAAGGTCTGCAATCAGTTCTCTCTTATACGGCTCATTTTGTTCCTCCGCCCACGAAAGCGCCTCGCTGCGCGGCATGGTAAACCGCGTAATCTCTAAATTCTCCTTGATAATGCTGCGCATCTCCGCCTCGATTTTTTCAAGATCCGCCGCGTTGATGGGCGATGCAAAATCAAAGTCATAGTAAAACCCGTTCTCAATTGCCGGGCCGATGGCAAGACAGGTATCGGGATAGAGCCGCTTGACAGCCTGTGCCAGGACATGCGCCGCCGTATGACGGTACGCCGCGCGTCCTTCTTCATCGTCCCAGGTTAAAAAGCATACGCTGCAATCGTGCTCCGGCACGGTTCGAAGATCCCGAACGGCGCCGTCCGCCTTGGCCGCCATGCATACCCTGCCCAGCCCCTCGCTGATGTCCTTCGCCATTTCGTATAGGGTTGTCCCCTTGGGATATTCCTTCTTTTCGCCGTTTTTTAACGTTATCTCAATCATGTTTTCACCCTTTTCGTTTTGTTTCTTTCCCATATAAGACAAAGGCCGCATCGGTTTCGTCTCCGCATGCGCCGTCTGTCTTTTTTCAATGCGGACGCAAAAGTAACGATTGGCAATAGGCGCACAGGAGCCTGCCAAAAATGTCCTGTAACAAAAAGACAATCGCCTAAAGCCCAATCCAAACGGCCGCCAAAATCGCAATCACAATACCGAGCAGCGCACCGGCAAATACCTCCAGCGGCGTGTGCCCCAGCAGTTCTTTCAGACGAATCTGCTTTTCCAGCGGATCGCTCTCTTCCCACGCGTCAATAATCATGTTAATCATCTTTGCCTGCTGCCCTGCCGCACGGCGCACTCCGGAGGCATCGTACATTACCACCAGTGCAAAGGCGCAGCACACCACAAACACCGGGCTGTCAAAGCCCATTTTGATGCCGATGCAGGTTGCAAGACTGGTCACAATGGTCGAATGCGACGACGGCATGCCGCCCGGCCCCATAAACCGCGTCATGTCCAGCTTTTTGTCCTTAACCCAGACCAAAAATCCCTTGAGCACGCAGGAGAAAATCCAGGCAAAAAGAACCACAAAAAATATTCTGTTATCCAAAAATTGTCTTACGTATTCCATACTGACTCCTTAATAATCCCGATTTAATAAATAATCCGCAAACGCGCATAAAAACGCTGTATTTTCAAACCCGTCAAGTGCCGCCGTGGCTTCCTCGGTCAGGGCGGTTAAAGCCTTCTCCGCCTCCGCAAGCCCCAAAAGCGTTACAAAGGTGTTTTTATGCTGCGCCGCATCGCTGCCGATCGGCTTTCCCAAAACCTTCTCGTCGCCGACAACGTCTAAGATATCATCTTTAATCTGAAAGGCCAGACCCAGCTTTTCCGCATAGGTGATGATTTTCTTTCTCTCATCGCTGCGCCCGTCCGTCAGCTTGCCGCAGATGCAGCCAAGTTCCGCCGCCGCGCAAATCAAATCCCCGGTTTTATGCCGGTGCAGATTCTGAAGTTCTGCCAGCGTCACATCGGTGCGGTTTTCGGATTTCAGGTCAATCACCTGTCCGCCGATCATGCCAAAGGCACCGGACGCGGACGAAACCGTCCGAACCAGCGCCAGCACCTCTGCCGCAGTCAGGCTCTCCCACGCTGCGTTTGCAAGAATCTCAAACGCACTGTTTAAAAGCCCATCCCCGGCCAAAAGCGCAATATCCTCACCGTATGCCTTGTGACAGGTCGGCCGGCCGCGGCGCAGATCGTCATTATCCATACAGGGAAGATCGTCATGAATCAGCGAATAGTTATGTATCGCCTCAATGGCACAGGCCGCCTTGGCGGCGTCATTTAAATTGCCGCCGAGCATGTCGCAGACCGCCATGGTCAGCACCGGACGAATACGCTTTCCGCCGCCGCAAATGCCGTACTGCATCGCCGAAAAAACATGTTTCTGCGGCAGATCCGGGACTGCAAAGGCAGCCGCAATCTCCCGCTCGATCGGTTCTAAATAGTTTTGATACTGCTTTGAAAAATCCATATTATTCTCCAAGTCCCGCAAACGGCTGCTCTTCCATCGCGCCGCTTTCACGGTTTTGCATTAAAACGGTTATTTTTTGCTGTGCATGCTCCAGCGCTGCGGTGCACGCCTGGGTCAGATGAATGCCGCGCTCAAAGAGCGAGAGCATCTCATCGAGAGAGGTTTCGTTCCCCTCCAGTGCCCGGACAACGCCCTCCAGTTCCTTTAAATTGGCCTCAAAGCTTTGCTTTTGATCCATATTCTTCACGTATAATAAAAATCAGTAAGAAAGGGGCTGATTTTTATTATTTCTCCCTTC
>CAVGTH010000144.1:0-3702 GCA_963632045.1 Roseburia faecis
AAAATATTTTAACTTTTTATTTAAAAACTCTTGACTTTTAATAGTTAGTCACTCCATTGTTCCGCACCGTTGTCCTATGTTTCAATACATTATATGCACGCCGCGCCCGGCGGTTCTTTATATAAAAAAACCGCCTCATAAAGGCGGCTTTTTGCAATCTGTTCTATTTTGGTGAAAAGAATGTGGATTCTTCAATGATATAGCGCGGACGGCGTTTTACCTCTTTATAAATCTTGCCGATATATTCCCCGATCACGCCGATCGATATCAGCTGCACACCGCCCAAGAACCAGATCGAAATCATCAGCGACGTCCACCCTGTGACCGTAACACCGAAAAGACGGGCAAAAAAGGCATATACTGCTGCAAAAATGGCAAAAATACAGACCAGAATCCCAAGCCCCCACACCAGCCGAATCGGTTTAATGCTAAACGATGTTACGCCGTCAAATCCAAAGGAGAGCATCTTCCGGATAGGGTACTTGCTTTCCCCTGCAAAGCGCTGCTTGCGTTCATAATAAACAACGCCGCTGCGAAATCCGACCAGGCGCACCATGCCGCGCAGAAAAAGGTTAACCTCCGGAAATTCCGCAAGAGCACCGAGCGCGCGCCGGCTGAGGAGCCGATAGTCTGCGTGATTTTCAATCACATCAGCGCCAAGCAGGCGTAAAATCTTATAGTATGCACCGGCGGTGATACGCTTAAATGCTGTATCGCTCTCGCGGCGGCTGCGAACGCCGTATACAACGTCGTATCCCTGATGGAATTTTTCAATAAATTCCGGAATCACCGCAATATCGTCCTGCAAATCCGCATCCAAAGAAATGCAACAGTCGCAGTACGGTTCCACACTCAAAAGCCCGGCAAGCAAGGCGTTTTGATGGCCGCGGTTTGCGGATAATTTAATGCCCTCTATCATAGGATTGGCTGCATGGGCATCTGCAATCATGTTCCATGTATCGTCGCGGCTGCCGTCGTCGACACATACAATTTTACTGTCCCTGCTGATCTGCTGCTCCTCCATCATAGAATGGTATAAGGCAGTCAGGCGTTCTAATGTTTCGGACAGGACTTCCTCTTCGTTATAGCAGGGAATGACAAGATATAGTTTTGTATTTTGCATCGCAAGTTACCTTCTTTGACAAAAAAGGGGCGAACCAATGTCCGCCCCTCTTCGGTTTCTGATTATTCAGCAGGCGTCTCTTCCGCCGCTGCGCTGTCAGCAGGTGCTGCCGCATCCGCACTTTCGCCGTTTCCTTCCGCATTTGCGTCCGCAGCGGCGTCATCTGCGGTGTTCTCGGTGTTTTGCTGCGCTTCCTGCATCTGCTCTGCCGTAGCCAAAACATTGCCGTTTTCATCTACCAGGTTTCCGTTCTCGTCTACCGTTATATTGCTGGCCGAAGCATCGCCGCTCGTCTCGGTATCCTGAGTATCCGTGCTGTTTTTCTGACTGTATTCATTCACAGCAACTGCTGCAAGTGCAATCGACGAAACAATGAACAAAACGGCAACAACCGCAGTAAACTTTTTGAGCATCGCGTCAACCGTTCTGCCCTTGTTCTTACCGAAAAACGTCTCTGCGCCGCCGGCAATCGCGCCGGAAAGTCCTTGCTGCTTGCCGTGCTGCATCAGTACAACAATCACCAGTGCAAGTGAAATAACTACGTGAATAATGGTCAATGCTAACATCATCTTTTAAATCTTCCTCCTCATTTTCCACACCAAAGTACAAATCGTATCTTCTTCTGTGATTCCATTGTGAAATATTGTATCATAGATAGCGAAAACATGCAAGAACTTTTTTTAAAATTTATCATTTTTTCCGAACATTTAACCGTTCTGTAACCTTATTTCGCAAAAGGCGCCGGCTTTTCGGCCGATCTGCCGGCAAAAAATCGGTTCACAAACAATTCACATTTCCTTTACAGATTATTCACCCAAGATTTTTTAGGCGTGGTATACTTAAGATGTAGCAAGGAGTTGCTACAAAAAATAATACATAACTCCCTCCCTTGAAGACCGTTCCCCCAAGCGGTCTTCTTTCTTTTTTGCTTTTTTCTGCGAAATAATTGCTATCTGTGAAAAAAATTAGAAAAAACCCTTGATTTTTTATGCGCACTAGTTTAAAATTAAAAGGTCTGTAATATAAATTTAATGAGGAACTGTTTTATCATTAAATTTATAAAGGTGGGAACAATGACCTTGCAAAATTACAGAGAAAAAAATTGGAAGAAACTCACAACCAATATTGGAAAGGCTGCATTACTAACCGGTGCCGCCATGCTGATTGTTCACCCGGTCGTAAGCCGGACGGGCAGTGTAAGTCCGTCCCCGTCTGTTTCGATCACAAAACGTACCGAAGAGATTGCGGGATATTCTCTTGAAACCTATGAGGATATGCCGGAGGATACACAAAACGCTGCTGCGGCAGATACCGCAGCAGACGATGGTCTCTTTGCCATCCCGGCGCAGGGCGTTTTAACTTCCTCTTTCGGAAGCCGATGGGGCAGGCAGCATACCGGCATTGACATCGGCGCGCAGCAGGGGGCGGATATTGTCGCCGCAAAATCCGGACATGTGATTTATTCCGGATGGGCAGACGGATACGGCTATTATGTTGTCTTAGATCACGGAGACGGCCTTAAGACGGCTTACGGCCATTGCAGCGCATTGTTTGTAAACGAGGATGACGATGTCTTAAAAGGGCAAAAAATCGCCGCTGTGGGAAGCACCGGGAACAGTACCGGTCCGCATCTGCACTTTGAAGTAAAATGCGGCGATGTTTACCAGGATCCGCTGAACTATGTTACGTACTGACCTGCGGCAGCTTTGATACGATGTGAGAATATTCCGGAGGTGGAAAAATGAGTAAAAAGATTCTTGTGGTAGATGATGAAAAAAGTATCGTTGATATTTTAAAATTAAATTTACAAAATGAAGGATATACGGTGTATGAGGCGTATGACGGTGAAGAGGCGGTTTTGAAAGCCTCTAACATTGAACCGGATCTCATTTTGCTGGACGTTATGCTTCCGAAACTGGACGGATTTTCGGTCTGTAAAAAAATTCGTGAAACATCATCGGTACCGATCCTGATGATTACCGCGCGTGAAGAAGAAGTGGACAAGGTGCTGGGCTTAGAACTTGGCGCCGACGACTACATTACAAAACCCTTCAGCGTGCGCGAACTGATGGCGCGTATCAAGGCAAACATGCGCCGCCAGGAACAGGAAACGCAGAATGCGGATGATAACGATATTATCCATGTCGGATGCTTTACGCTTGACTGCAACCGTTATGAACTGTATAAAAACGGTCAGCTGATCGACCTGACCGTGCGTGAATTTGAATTGATTAAGTTTTTGTCTGCGCAGCCCAATAAGATTTATTCCCGTAAATCCCTGCTTGAATACGTTTGGGATTACGAATACTACGGCGATGTCCGCACCGTGGATGTTACCGTGCGCCGTGTACGGGAAAAGATCGAGGACGATCCCTCGCAGCCGCGTCATATCATGACCAAACGTGGTGTCGGTTATTATTTTGCGATATAAGTTCATTATTTTGCCGCAAAAAGTGCGGCAGCCACTGGATAGGACGATAAAAAGCCGGCGTGTGCCGGCTTTTTCCATGCATCTTAACCTGATATTAGCAATCCGAACTCGATTTTAAGAGGTGGATTTCCGCCCAAACGGTGTTAAA
>CAVGTH010000145.1:0-3664 GCA_963632045.1 Roseburia faecis
CGCCGGTCAGCATGGTGGTAAAATCGACAATCCGCCCGGCGGCGTCCACGTGAATCAGCTTAGAATGCGACCCCGGCAGCACATAAACGGCTGCGCTCTCCGGATGCTCCATCAGCCCGATCAGTTCGGTTTCCTCGCCGCGCATCATATCGGCGTTTTCCACCGTCTCTCCCTCCGTTTTCACACCCGGAACAAAGACAAACGGAATCTCGCAGATGCTTGGGATCGTGACCTCGCGCATGCTTGCGTGCAGTTCGCGGATTCCGACCGGAACGCGGATATGCGGCAGCGGACACAGCCCAAACTCTGACGTAATCATGCCGGAGGCCAAAATCCTCTTCACCGGCGCGTCACGCTCTGCCAGCTGCCGCAGCGCGGCAATGGCACGCTTTAGCGCGGTCTCAAACGCCGCCTTATGCTCCATATTGGACTTTGCGCCCAAGGCGAGCGCCTCGGTACGGACGATGGCGCCGTCCTTTACCAGGCTGACCCTGGTGTTGGTGGTGCCGCCGTCAATGGTAATATAGGTCATTTTTCGTCCCCTCCGGCCGCGGCTTTGTATTCCTTTGCAAGCGCGGTGAGCGCGGCAAAGTTTTTCTCCTTGATAAACTGCTTGTTGACGATGTTGCCGCCGATGCCGAACCCAACCGCACCGGCCTTTAAATATTCTGCCATGTTATGCTGATTGATACCGCCCACGGCAAGCAGCTTGATATGCGAAAGCGGCGCTTTGACCGCCTTGAAGTAAGCAGGCCCCACGCTGACCGCCGGGAACACCTTGACAAAGTCGGCGCCATAGGTGTGGGCGGCGCGGATCTCGCTCGCCGTAAAGGCGCCGGGCATCGAGATCAGCCCCAGTTCCTTGGTCTTTTGAATCACCGCGCGGTCGGTGTCCGGCGAGATGATAAACGCGCCGCCGGCGGCATAGGTACGCTCCACCTGATCGGTCGTCAGCACGGTGCCGGCGCCGATGTGCATGGTGTCCTTAAAATGCTCCTTCAGCATCTGAATCCGCGCGGCAATCTCCGCGTCGCTGACGCTGCCGTCCGCACAGTAGGTAATCTCCAGCAGGTGGATGCCGCCCTCGTACATCGCCGCGGCAAACGGAATCAAGTCCTCCCGATCCACGCCGCGGACAATGACAACAATCTTTTCTTCTTCAATGGTTTTGATAAGATCCATATTCTTTACTCCTATCTGTTGCGCTTGGTCGTTATCCGTCAAAAGGGGCATTGCAGCCCGTCCAATCCGCAAAATTTCGGCTGACGTTTTTCTTATCTTACAGGGCGCGGCAGCTGATTTTGCCGATCAGGCTGCCGGATACATCGTTTTCCTTTGCGGCGGACTGCATATGCAGATAGCAAAGCCCGTTCGGGTGGTCGGTATGCTGCATCGAAAAAGTCAGATCCAGAAAATCCGCCGCCGTCACGCGCACCGTATTTTTTTCGCAGTCAAAGGTGAGGGTCAGATCGGTATACACGCTGTCCTCCCGCATCATGTCCGCGCGCACCACAAAGCTGAAATCCGCAAAATATTCCACCGAGTCATCGGTCGGATTCATCCAGTGATCGAGCAGCGACAGGCGCAAGCCCTCGCCGCGCACCGAAAGCCTCAGATCGATTCTGCCGCGCTTTGCGATCGGAAAGTTCCAGACCGCACCGCTTTTATGATTGAGCAGGCGCGCATCGTCCATCGAGGCAAGGTGGAGCGCCTCGCGGCCGTCGTCCTCCGGGCTTGGCACAAGCAGCGCAGAGCTTACGCGGTTATAGGCGCAGTGTCCGGCATGGGAGAGCGGATTTAACGCCGTGCCGCGGTAGCCGCCGAGCACGCTTTTGACGTACGTCTGGGTCGAAAGCGCACGCATGCCGTGGATAAAATCCTCACTCCTCGCGGTCTCGTAGAGCCAGCCAATATCAAAGATCGCAATCTTTCGGCAGAGAGCGTGCTGCCCGTAGGCGATCAGCACCTTTCCAAACGGCAGTTCCAGCGCCTCAAACTGGTGGACGCTTTTGTCGCGGCTGCTCTCCGGACCGCCGGCAGAACGAAAATCCGCATCATTGCGCAGGGGATTTAAAGCGAGTTCGCGAAAACCGATCCAGGTCTTGCCGTCATCCTCAGAGATGGCGACATGGTTGGCGTCGCGGTTGGTGAACACGTCCTCCCACACGCCGTCCGCGCCGGCAAGTTCCGGCATCAGCTTGGTATTACACCAAAAGAAGAGCAGCCGCCCGTCAGAGAGCCGTTTTAGATGCGGCATCGTCCCGGTGGAATGGAAACAGGATTTTTCCGGCGCCGTCCAGGTATCGCCGCCGTCACCGGAATAACAAACATAGTGATAGTCCTCTGCGGTGCGTGTTATCATCATCAAAGTGCCGTCCGCAAGTTCGGCGAGGGTGTTTTCTCTGGTGTTTTGCTGCCAGCGCTCGCCATGGCTCGGCCACATGGCATGATGCAGCGCGATCCCCTCGGTCGGGACGGTTTTCCAGCTTTCGCCGCCATCGTCTGAGATACAAAGGACGTTAAAATAAGCGCTCTCGTGGATTTTAGGGCGTGCCTCGCAGCAGGGCACCAGGATTCGCCGGCGGCTGCGCATAAAAAACGGCAGTTTAAAATCCACATAAGGACGATCGCTCACCAAAACCTCTCTGGGGTTGGTATCGTCCGGCGATGTGCCGATTTTTGCGACCGTGCCGCGTCCCTCCTCGCTCGTCAAGGCGAGATACTGCCCCGTCCACGGGATCTCGGCAGAGGCGCCGAGCGTGCCGGGATCGTCAATCAGGTGCCGCTTCCAGGAAAGGCCGGCATCGCACGATTCGAGATAGCAGCGCGCGGGGGATTTTTCAAACACACTCTTTTGGCGGTAATGCCCGTAAAAGCGGATTCTGCCGTCCGGCAGCACGCAAAGGCTGCGAAAGGCGTCCCCATCCGGCACCGCAAGATTAGTTGGTTCATAGATATCGGACAGCTGCCTGATTTCGTCACGGCCAAGCCGCTGCTCCATTTCTTTTAAATAGCTGAACATGGTTGTATTCCTCCGAATTTTGATGGGGATTTATGGAAAATTTTTCTAGCAGGTTGTCTCGCAGGGCTGTTTTTCTGTCTCCTTCTCGGCCGGCAGTTCGGTCATCATCTTCTGCCGCCAGGGTCTGATACAAAGCAGGCAGACGGCCGTACCGAGCACGGCAATCGCGCACCAGGCGGCAAGGGTAAAGCCCCAGCCCATCTTCTCGGACAGTACCGCGATTCCGTAGGTGGACATTGCGCTGCCGACGTAAGCACAGGCGTTGATCAGCCCGGAAACCGTCGAGACGTTGCCCTGTTTTTTGAAAAAAGGCGGTATCATACAGGTAATCATCAAGTTAGCCCCGTGCATACAACCGTTCAGCGCTGCGGAAAGCGCAACGGACGCGCCGGCAGAATGGCCGGTCACCGCCGTTAAAAGGAGCGCCGACACCGCACCGCCGCCAAAGAACACACCGGCACAGGTCATGGGGTTTTTCAGCTTTTTGGTATAAATATAGACGGTGATCTGAATGCAGACAATGCTGAATATCGGCAAGATCACGCCGGTTAAAATAGAGAGTGCGCTGCTTAGATGGTAGGTTTCTAAAATATAAGACGGCATCCAGGTCGCTACGCCGTCGCGCAGCATTCCCTGCAGGGC
>CAVGTH010000146.1:0-3585 GCA_963632045.1 Roseburia faecis
TCTCTGCCCATCTTTTCCCACATTTCAAAGGCAATATGCGGCACAAAGGGCGAAAGCAGAACGACCAGATTTTCCAGAGCCTCGGCAATCAGGCCGCGGTGGTAATCGGCACTGTCCGTCTTTTCCTTATAGGCATAGATCGCATTCACCATTTCCATGATCGAACTGATCGCCGTGTTAAAGCTGAAACGGTCACAGTCCTCGGTCACCTTTTTGATGCTGGCGTGGACGGCAAAGCGCAGTTTCTTCTCTTCTGCATTCAGTGCCGCTCCGTCAATTTCCTGTTTTTGCGCATACGGAGACAAATCCTCCACCGCTCTCCAAACACGGTTCAAAAAGCGGTATGCACCCTCGACTGCGGTATCGTTCCAGTCAAGGTCTCTCTCCGGCGGTGCCGCAAACAGAATAAACAACCGCGCCGTATCAGCACCGTATTTTTCAACAATCTCGTCCGGGCTGACAACGTTACCGACAGATTTTGACATCTTGCTGCCGTCCTTTAATACCATGCCCTGGGTCAAAAGGTTGGCAAACGGCTCATCACAGGAAAGATATCCGAGATCATGCAGCACCTTGGTAAAAAACCGCGCATAAAGCAGATGCAAGATCGCGTGCTCAACGCCGCCGATATACTGATCCACGTTCATCCAGTAATCCGCCTTTTCTTTATCAAACGGAAGCTCGGTATTGTGCGGATCGGTGTAGCGCAGATAATACCAAGAGGAGCATACAAAGGTATCCATGGTGTCCGTTTCACGTTTTGCAGGACCGCCGCAATGCGGACAGGTGGTATGCACAAATTCCGGGCACTCGCTCAGCGGCGATTTGCCCTGGCCGGTAAACTTCACATTCTCCGGCAGTAAAACCGGCAGCTGATCCTCCGGAACGGCGACCGTACCGCATTTTTCGCAGTACACCATCGGAATCGGTGCGCCCCAGTACCGCTGACGGGAAATCAGCCAGTCACGCAGTCTGAAGTTCACCTTGCGCTGTCCGATCTTATGCTCTTCGGCATAGTCGATGATCTTTTTTAATGCGTCCTTGTTGGACATGCCGCTCACAAATCCGGAATTTTCCATGATTCCCTCAGCGGCGCACGCCTCGGTCATGGTATCGCCGGTTCCTTCGTAGCCCCCCGGGCGTACCACCAGCCGAATCGGCAGATCGTATTTTTTCGCAAACTCAAAGTCTCTCTGGTCGTGTGCCGGAACGCCCATCACGACGCCGGTTCCGTAATCCAAAAATACATAATTGGCTAAGTAAAGCGGAATTTTTTCTTCCGTAAAGGGGTTTACCATATAGCAGCCGGTGAACACGCCCTCTTTTTCGGTGTCTGTTGCGGAGCGCACGATCTCACTCAGTCCCTGCACCTTTTTGATAAAGGCACGGCATTCGTCCTCCTGCGGTTTGCCGGCAATCAGCTTTTCTACCATCGGATGCTCCGGTGCCATTACCATATAAGACACGCCGAAGATCGTGTCCGGCCGCGTGGTATAAACCGTCAGTTTTTCATCCGTGCCGTCAATCTGAAACTGTACCTCAGCGCCCTCGCTGCGGCCGATCCAGTTTGCCTGCATGGATTTTACCTTATCCGGCCATCCCTTTAAACGATCGATATCGTCTAAAAGCCGCTGCGCATAATCTGTGATTTTAAAGAACCACTGTTCCAGATCCTTCTTGCCGACCTCACTCTTACAGCGTTCGCATTTGCCGCCGACCACCTGCTCGTTTGCAAGCACGGTCTGACAGGACGGGCACCAGTTTACATAGGACTTCTTTTTATAGGCAAGCCCGTTTTTATAAAGCTGCAAAAACATCCACTGCGTAAACTTATAGTAGTCCGGCTTTGCCGTTGCGACCTCACGTTCCCAGTCATAGCTAAAGCCCAAACGTTTCAGCTGCTCACGCATATGGTCGATGTTGGACCAGGTCCAGTCTGCCGGAGGGGTACCGTGCTTGATGGCCGCGTTTTCGGCCGGAAGTCCGAAAGAGTCCCAGCCCATCGGGTGCAGAACATGGAATCCGCGCATCTTTTTATAGCGTGCGACCAAATCGCCGATCGAATAGTTTCTGACATGCCCCATATGCAAATTTCCGGAAGGATAAGGGAACATCTCCAAGGCGTAGTACTTGGGTTTGTCATGTTCCTCCCCGATTTGAAACGCCTTTTCGTCCTCCCAGCGTTTTTGCCATTTTTCCTCAATCTCTTTAAAATTATACTTCATTGGCTGCTCCTCCGTTTCACTGCTTTTTTGCTTCGTCCCCGGCGGCAAGATCGGACATATCAACCACTCCCGCATCCTGCCAGATCCGCTCTAACTGATAAAAATCTCTCGTCTCTTCCTGAAATATATGCACCACCGCATCGTCAAATCCCAAAAGAACCCATTCGCCGCTGCGGTATCCTTCCTTGTTGGTAGGGTAAATCCCCTGTTTTGCCAGTGCGTCCTCCACATGATCGCAAAGCGCCTGTACCTGGCGATCCGATCCGCCGGTTGCCAGTACAAAATAATCCGTCATGGTTGTCAGTGCGCGCACATCAAGCACCAAAATATCCCTTGCGAGTTTTTGATCCAAAGTCTGAAAGATGGTGTTTACCACCTGATTTTCACAAGCCATAGCCTTCTCCTCTTCTATTCCTGTGTCCCAATAAATTTTTCTGCAACCAGTTTTTCGGTTGCTTTTGCGTCATATACAAAGTAGGATACGCCGCCCACATACTTTCCGCTGCCCGGCAGGGTATCAATGGTAACGCGATCCTTTCCGATCCGCATCACATCCTTCATGATGCCGAAAATCTCTCCGCCGGTAAAATTCGTCTCGGTATTCTTTTTGACTGCGGAATAAACTGCCGGCAGGCGCAGCAGCCCAAGCGGCGAGAGCAGCTTGTCCCCTACCGCGTTGTACAATTCCTTCTGGGCGGACAATCTGCCGACATCGCCCTCTGCATACCCGTTTCCGTCATTGCCCTTACGGTAACGCATATACATCTCCGCCTTTTCGCCGTTTAGCTTTTGTTTTCCGGCCGGCAGATCAATATACAAGTCCTGTGCCGGATCCTCATACTTCATGGCAAACGGAATCTCCAGCGTTACGCCGCCGACCGCGTCCACGATCTCCTGAAACCCGTCAAAACCGACCATCACATAATGCTCCGGTGTAATGCCGGTAACCTGTGCGATTTCCCGGCTCATCACGTCAAAGCCGGAATAATAGGCCGAATTGATTTTTTTATCGTTTCGTTTGTTGTTTACTCTGGTATCCCGCGGAATCTGGAGAATCTGAATTCTCTTATCCGCGCGGTTAATCTGGCAAAGCAAAATCAAATCGGTACGGTACCCGTCCTCGTCCACACCGGCAACAACAAACGTCTCGGCGTCGCCGCTGCGCATCCCGTTGCCAAAAAAGCTGAACGTCTCTCCCGTTTGCAGTGCAATGACAAAGTTATAGCACATCCAGATGATGGTTAAAACCGTCACAATCGCCACAATAAAGCGAACCGGGGATTTAATTCTCATGCTTTTTCACCTCTTTTTCAGAAGCCTTCCCTTCGCAGCGAATCACCAGATCATTCCGGCAATGCAC
>CAVGTH010000147.1:0-3501 GCA_963632045.1 Roseburia faecis
TCGCGAATGCGGCATCAGTAAACAACCGTGGTGGTGCCGACCGGAATGTGATCGGCCAGATACCGGATTTTGTCCGCCGGCATTCTGACGCAGCCGTGCGAAACCGGCGTTCCCTGGGTGCCGTCCTGGACGGTGCCGTTCGGGTTAAACAGGATGGAGTGCAGCGCAATGCCGCGCTCTAAATTCAAATACATCACAGGCTTTACGTAATACGTGGGATGGAACCACCCGTCGCCGTACGCACAGTAAGTCATGACGCCGGCCGGCGTGGGCGTGGTATTCTTACCGCTGGAGCAGGTGGAGGTGAAAATCAAATCCCAGTTCCCCTTATGCCCCTGAAAAACGTTGACCCTCTGCCGTTCCAAATTCACCCAGATCAGGTAATCCGTGCTGCTCTCATACCCCTTTAGGTTGACAAAGGCCTCCTTGACCTCATCGCTAAAGTCCTCTTTGACGGTATAATCCTTATCCGAGACGCGCACGCTGGCATAGGGAACCCAGCAGCCGCGGTTCTCCTCCGGAATCCAGATTTTTGCCGCCGAGGTGCCGTAGTGATCGCAGTAAATCACGCGGCTCCCCTCGCCAAGACTGCCGTTTGCGCCGCCTAAATATTGGTTCGCGTAGGTCTGCGTCCAATACCGTACGGTCGCCTCGATCTCCACCGGCTTTACCTGGCCGTTCACCGTCTCTTCCAGCTTTTGGTTGTACCAGGCCTCGTCATAGTTTACGATCTGCACCGTCTTTTCGATCCGGCGGACTTCACCGTTTAAATGTACCTCCAGCGCCACGGTAATCTCCCTGTTCTCCGTCTCGCGGTCAAACGGAACGGTCATCTCCATCCCGGTGATTCTGCCGTTGTAAATCGGAAATTCCGAGCTGTAATAGTCGCCGTGCGCCTCGCCGTCCACAAACCACTGGGCGGAGCCCATCCGCCTTGACGCCGCGCGCACCATCACCGCCTGAAAATGCGCCTTTGGGTGATCCGGCGTAATCTCTGTAATGCCATCCATAAACGCGAGCGTCAATTTCTTCATATATTCCGCGTCGGAGAGGTTTGCCTCTCCCTCTGCTGCCGGCGTATCGGCCTTCGGCGGTGCCGTCACAGAAGGCGCCTCGGCCGGTGCCGGTGTTTCGGTCGGCGCCGGCGTTTCGGTTGCCTGCGGCTTTCCCGGCATGGTAAAGCCGGAATCCGTCTCCGGCTTTGCGGTCGCGGCACCGTCCTCTTCGTTTTGCGAAGGTGCCGCACTGCTCTCTGGCAGTGCCGTCTCAGCCGGCGCGGTCTCGGCCCTCTCCTGTGATGACGATTCCTGTCCGGGAATCGCAAAGCCGCCCTCCGCAAAGGCGCTGACACCGCCAAAGCAGCCAAAGCAGAGCGCCAGTGCGAGCGCTGCGGCCGTTTTCTTTTTGATCCGTATCCAATCTTTCATAACTCCGTCCCCCCACATCCGTTTTGTATGTTTCATTATATCGGATTTTGGGTTTGTTGTAAACAATTTTACGGATTTTTCTGTGAAAAAAATTTATTTTAAGAAATTTGAGAAAAAACCGGGAATTTTTTGAAAAAAGGCTTGCATTTTTCTTTGAAATAGTGTATACTATCTTCTGTTGTATCGGGGTGTGGCTCAGTTTGGTAGAGTACCTGAATGGGGTTCAGGTGGCCGCTGGTTCGAATCCAGTCACTCCGACCAAAGTAGTTGAAACCGCCGTTTTTACGGCGGTTTTTTATTTCATCCCCGAAAAATCCCCGAATTTTTCTTATATTTCCATCCCTATTTCCCCCGCAATCTCCACAGCATTGTAATGGTTCTAAGATCCTTATCATCCAGGTTCAGCCCATCGCCGTCACCTTTTAAGATGCCGGCATCCATTGCCCATTTGACCGCCGCACGCGCCCAGACGGGCATGTTTTCGTCCACATAGTTGTAAATCATGGGATATTTTAGGTCGTGCAGCTTCGCCGCCAAAATTTTTACCGTTTCGGTTAAGTCCCGGATTTCCTGTTTGAGTTCCTCATATTGTTCCATGGTGAATTCCTCCTCGGTTTTTGCATAGTCCGGCCGTACAAATTTGGTGCCGGGCAGCGCGGAGTTTTGATATTGCTTTTCACAAACGGCACCGCCGTTTGCAATGATGGCGCTGCCGTCCGATGTGTTGCCCTCTACCGTCCAAAAGGTGTCGCCGCAAACCTTTGTCACAATCCCGGTATGAACAAAGGCACCGCCGCGGTAAAACAGCACGATATCCCCGGCCTTGGGATTTGCGTGCAGAGGGAAAAGCCTTGCCAGGGTCGGACAATAGAGAAACGGATCATGCAGAAGCAGCGGTTTGACCCATTCCCTTCCAAAAGTTTTGGCGATACACCAGGTCACAAAGCACGCGCACCAGGGCTGACCCTGGTAGTTCGGCGCAATGTCACGCCAGTATTTGGTGTAGTTTTGATTCCCGGCATTTTTTGTCTTGCTGTCTAAATCCGCGCAGCTTGCCTTTTCCAGATATCCGACCTCCGCTTTCGCGGTTTGAATCAGTCGTTTGATGCCCGTCATTTCTTTTCACCGCTTTTTAAAACATCGTCCACCTTTTTCATGAAATTTACCAGCACCTGCGCCATCTCCGCACGGGTCATGGCGCGTTCCGGCTCAAATGCCGTCTCGCTGCATCCGTTCATCAGCCCGGCATTGTATACCTTTTTGACCGCGTCATAGTACCACGCGCCCTCTTTCACATCTTCAAACGGCATTATATTGGTGTTTTTTGCGTCCATCAATAAATATCCCCTTTCCAGTTGATGATAGGGAACCGAACCGATCCCCTTTTCGCCCCAGTCCTCGCCCCAGGAGTTGAGAATCTGAAACGTCTTTGTTTTATCGTCCCAGCCGATCACGCAGACCGCATGATTCATTCGCGGCATCTCGATCACGCCGAGAACCGGCACGCGGAACCGATAGATCGCCTCCTTGACCGACTGATATTTCTTCTCCTTTAAGGCGAAAGCGTAAATCTCATAGCCCTCGATGTGATACGGCTCCGCCATTTCGTCCAGCTTGGGGTGTTCCTTCACCAGACTGCGAATCTCCGGCATTTCCTCGTTGACCGGGAAATCCTTTTCCATGCACGCGCCGGTCTTTCTGAGATAATCCAGCGTTTTCGGAATCTGCATCCCCTCGTAGGTATCGGCATCGTCCCGGCATCGGCCATAGACATAACCGGGCGAAAATCTGTCACGTTTTCCGGTCTCGATCTGATTAAAAATCTGCATGATGTTGGTTATCGCAAATCCCACGCACGAATTGACCGCCCCCTGATCGCGCACGTCCGGAATCCTGTCTTTTGGCAGCGTAAACGCAGACGGCAGCTTATCGCTGCCGCTGCGGAATGCGCCGGTGTAGTCGGACACTTTCAGCCTTGTTTGGATTACGCCGCCTTTTCGCATTGTTTTTCCTCCCTCATAACCTCGTCCGCCTTTAAGGCAGGCTGGGTAAAGCTATTGTTCTTCCACCAGGC
>CAVGTH010000148.1:0-1189 GCA_963632045.1 Roseburia faecis
CAGAGCAAATGCTTGCGGAGGAAAGGCGGAATTTTGTAATTCCGGAAGAAAAGGTCAGTCTGATAGGCTCGTCTGCCGAGGAAACATCACAAATGCTTTTTGCAGATTATATGGAAGAATGGCTTGATATGATAAAGTCAGACATCAGACCAAATACCTATGGCGGTTATCAGCGTAATGTTATGCAAATCATATCGCCATATTTCAGAAAACGGGGGATTACAGTTGAGGCGCTGACTGCAAAGGACATACAGGACTTTTACACGCAGCAGAGAAAAATGGGCAAAGCAGGAAGCTCAATCAAGACATATCACGCAAATATCCATAAGGCACTAAAATATGCTGTCAAAATGGATATTATCGGCAGAAATCCGATGGACAAGGTTGATGTGCCTAAAAAAGAGCGGTTTATCGGTTGTGCCTATGCAATAGATGAGCTCAATCAGCTTATTGAAGTTTCAAAGGGAACTAATCTTGAGCTTCCGATATTGCTTGCAGGGTTTTACGGCTTCAGACGAAGCGAAATTTGCGGACTCAGATGGAGTGCGGTTGATTTTGAAAACAAAACCATCACAATCAATCACACAATATCAATGCCATGCATTGATGGAAAAGTTTTAATTATACCTGAAGATAATGCAAAGAATAAATCGAGCCTGAGAACATTGCCTTTATCTAAAGCGGTAGAGGATAAACTTCTTGAGAAAAAATCACAACAGGAAGAATACAGGAAATTTTTCCGCAGAGCTTATGACAAGAACTGGAATGAATATATTTGCGTGTTGCCTGACGGCAGACTGATAACACCCGATTATATTACGAGTGCATTTCCTAAACTTTTGAAAAAGCACGGGCTTAAAAGGATACGCTTTCACGACCTGCGGCACACCTGTGCAACGCTTATGCAGATGAATGATGTAGGATTAAATTACATCAAAGAGTATCTTGGACACAGTGATATATCGACAACTGCAAATACTTATTCGCATCTTGACTTAAAAGCGATGCAGAAACCTGTGGATAAAATGGAATCTATAGTTAAGATTTGAACAAAAAAATCGGAACAAGCTGCAACTTGTTCCGATATGGCGGAGATGCAGAGATTTGAACTCTGGCGCCGGTGTTGCCGACCTACCGCATTTCGAGTGCGGACCCTTCAGCCACTTGGGTACATCTCCGTATTTAATTG
>CAVGTH010000148.1:1256-3379 GCA_963632045.1 Roseburia faecis
CCCTTCAACCACTTGGGTACATCTCCGTATTTAATTGTATCTGCGAAGTGTGTTTCGCAGGTATATAAAAGAATTTTGGAGAGAATTTCAGGAGAGAACTCGCCAAAAATTCATTTTAACAAAGCTTTAAAAACAACATAATATCGGGGTTTTGATGGCTTCTAACTTCTGCCATGACCCAATTTTTTCGAGTCAGCCCCGTTATGACCACTTCGATACCCGTCCGTATATGAAATTGTGATGTCTTCCCGTGATTTTGACAATATACACAATCAAGGAAAATCGCCGCCGGCTCATAAACCGCGAAACGGAAAAATGCCGAATCACAGTCAAAGCGACCTTGTTACTATACCACATATCAATTATTTTGTCAACTTTTTTCTGCGGATTCTTGATAAAAATTCCTAAAAATTTCAAATCATATTTCAAATCATATCCGAAATAGCAGCCACCCTCTCTGTTTCCGAAGGGTGGCTGCCCGGTTTTAGACTCCTCGCATAATCGGAGTTTGGATTATCTTCTATTTAAGATGGCGTCCATATCCTGCTCCGGTGCGGTGGTGGGGTGCAGATCGTAAGTGTCTACCAGCGTTTTTACGATCGTCTCGGAGAAGAACGCCGGCAGCGTGGGGCCGACATACATATTTTTAATACTGAGGGATAGCAGGGTGATGAGAATCGCCACCGCCTTTTGCTCGTACCAGGACAAAACAAGGGTCAGCGGCAGCTCGTTGACGCTGCACCCAAACGCGTCGGCCAGGGCAAGCGCCACCTTGACCGCACTGTAAGAATCGTTGCACTGTCCCATGTCCAAAATCCGCGGAATCCCGTTGATTTCGCCTAAGTCCAGATCGTTAAACCGATACTTTCCGCAGGCCAGCGTCAGAACCAGCGAATCCATCGGCGTCTGTTTTACAAATTCGGTATAATAATTTCTTCCGGGATGCGCGCCGTCGCAGCCGCCGACCAAGAAGATATGGCGGATAGCGCCGCTTTTGATGGCGTCAATGATTTTGTCGGCATGCGCGAGTACCGCGCCGTGCGCAAAGCCGGTCGTGAGCATGTGGCCGCCGTTGATGCCGCTCATGCTGCGGTCGTGCTCATAGCCGCCGAGCGCAAGCGACTGCTCAATGATCGGCGAGAAGTCCTTGCGTCCGCAGGCGTCAGCCTCGATGTGGCGCAGACCTTCGTAGCCGACCACCGAGGTCGTGTAGACGCGATCCCGATAGCTTGGCCGCTGCGGCATCAGACAGTTTGTCGTAAACAGCACCGGCGCGGGAATGTCCTCAAACTCCTTTTGCTGGCTCTGCCATGCCGTTCCGAAGTTCCCGGCAAGGTGGGGGTACTTTTTCAGTTCCGGATAACCGTGCGCAGGCAGCATCTCGCTGTGGGTGTAGATGTTGATGCCTTTATCCTTGGTTTGCTCTAAAAGCTGGGATAGGTCTTTAAGGTCATGCCCGGAAACCACGATAAACGGTCCTTTTTTGATATCCGTATTCACCCGTGTGGGCGTCGGCGTGCCGAAGGACTCGGTGTTTGCCTTGTCCAAAAGTTCCATGCACCGATAGTTCCGCTCGCCAAGCTTCATAATCAGCGCAAGCCATTCTTCCACGGTGTGCGTGCGGTTTAAGGCGCAAAGCCCCTCATAAAAGAATAAGAGCACATCATCGTCCATATAGCCAAGATTCATGGCATGGTGCGCATACGCCGCCATCCCCTTCATGCCGAACAGCAGGGTCGAGCGCAGAGAGACAATGTCGGTTTCGCCGTTCCACAGCTGCACCAAATCCCCTTGGTATCCTCCAAATTCCTGTTCGCAAAGTCGCACGCGATCTATAAAGTTTTTGATTGACGCATTGTCAAAATTGACGTTGGTCAGCGTGGTAAAAAGACCGTCGGCGACCAGCCGGTCGGAAAGCTGTGTGCGCTTTTGCCCTTGCCCGGACGCCTCGGCAAGGCGGATCAGCGCATAGATGAGGTCGTCCTGTAAATTGGCGGTTTCGGGCTGCTTGCCGCATACGCCGGTTCGGACGCACCCTTTGTTGCCGGCCGTCTGCTGGCATTGAAAACAAAACATGTCTGACATCGTATAGTCCTCCTTTGTTTTAATCCTCTGTTTAGGAT
>CAVGTH010000149.1:0-3203 GCA_963632045.1 Roseburia faecis
ATTTAATATTTATGACAAAAACCCACCTGGATTGGTGGGTTTGTCAGTTGTCTGAACCCTGAAAGATGATCTTTCAGGGTTGTTTTTTTCGACAAACGCGCCGCCGGGCAAACCGCCTCTATCCGGCTTGACAAAAACTGCCGCAATATGATAAAGTATCTCTATCGAATATTTTATATAGGGAGGTTCGTTTTATGGATTACAGTGATTCGTCCACATTCTCAACCGCATCCGGCAAAGATTATCAGTATGTCGTGCTTCAGGTTACCTTAAAGGAGAAGTTTTTGAGAACCGGCTCCGGCAACCTGACCGAGCTGGAAGAGGCCATTAACCACCAGGCACAAAAGGGCTGTCGGCTGCATACGATTACTACATCATCTGCATATCGTGTAAAGCGTTGTCCTCTGCTTTCAAGTTCCTTATCAAGTTCATTCAGCATTATGTTACTGAGTAATGGCGATAAATTCCCGCCTTGCGGTGTTCCCACATCCGTTGCTTCGTATATGCCTTTGTTCATAACACCCGCTTTAAGATACTTCCTGATTAGACTTTCCGTATCTCCGTCGTGTATTATTCTGCCGACATAACTCATCGACTTATCTTGCGGTACATTGTCAAAGAATTTTTCAAGGTCTATATCCACTATCCACACATATCCATCATTGAAGTATTCAAGCAATTTAATTATTGCCTGCTCACATCTTCTGTTCGGACGAAATCCATACCTGTTATCGCTGAACTTAGGTTCAAATATGGGTGTTAATACTTGTGTGATTGCTTGCTCAATTACTCTGTCAATCACCGTAGGAATACCGAGTTTTCGTACTCCGCCATTTGGTTTTGGTATTTCTACCCTTAACACCGGTTGCGGTTTGTACTTTCTCGAATTTGTTGTTTGATACTCTTCCAATGCTCTTGCATGTATTCTTCAAGTTCATTGATTGTGACACCGTCAACACCGCCTGCTCCTTTGTTGGCATATACTCTTTTGTATGCGGTTTTAATGTTATCATCACTAAGTATCTTTTCAAGCATTTCTGACATATTCCGTCTTTTCTCCTTTCCGCTTTCAAACAGTTTGCCATATGTTTGTGATGCTTCCCCTCAAATACGCTTCGGTTTCACATCTTGTCATGCCGTTGTTTGAAACATACATTTCAAATTGACGCTTTGAATTGTTCAGTCCTTCCCGAAAAAATTTTTCTTTCTTCGGTACTATGACCTCTGCTGACTTCTCATAGTTCGTTGTTACTGCAGATTTCTCTGTCTATGAGACCTCACGGGATAAATCAATACTCTTTCCGCGTCTACCTGCCTGATTTACTCCCTTTCGGCTACCTTTCGGACTTCGTTGCTTTTGGTCAACTTATCCGCCAAATACGCCTTAGTATTAAGTTTCTGTCCGTAGGGCTACGATTTCGCTATTGCTTCTTCTCTCCCACACCTCACGATGTGAAACTTGCAAGTTGCTTTAGCGTTCGTCGGTAACTTCGCCTCGGTGGTGGACTTTCACCACAGAGCATTGATATGCCCGTCATACCAAAAGAGCGCCGACCGCTGGGTCGGCGCTTTTGGTTCTTTATAAAATTAAGCAAATATTACATTCCACTTCAATTTCTCAGCGGTCTTTATTCTTCGGATTGACGATATCACGCCAGCCGAGGTCGCCGCGCGCAATTCCCATAATCAATACCTCTGCCGTGGCGACATTGGTTGCAAGCGGAATATTATGCACATCGCAAAGCCGAAACAGTGCGGAAACATCCGGCTCGTGCGGCTGCGCGGTCAGCGGATCCCTGAAAAACAAAACCGCGTCAATCTCGTTATAGGCGATTCTGGCGCCGATCTGCTGGTCGCCGCCCTCCGGCCCGGACAAAAACTTGCTGATAGGAAGGCCGGTTGCCTCTGCAACCACGCTGCCCGTTGTTCCTGTTGCACACAAGCTATGTTGTTTTAAAATCCCACTGTAAGCGATGCAAAAGTCAACCATTAACTCTTTCTTCTTATCATGTGCAATCAGTGCTATGTTCATGTAAAACTCCCTCCCGATCAAGTGATACAAACCATGTATCTCCATGATATGCTATCTTTTATTGAAAAAAGCAGAAAATCCGCTCCTACAATCAATTGAAATTTCTACCTTTTTTATCATATCACACAAATAGACAAAAGTCAAAGGGATTTTTCATATTTTTTTAGATATTATCATGATTTCCATATTTTGGATGATCCATACATCCGTTTACAGAGTTCCGCTGCCGCTCGGATCAGCCGTGTTTTCCTGCTCGCTCGACGTATCGGGCGCCTTGCCGCGCTCGGCCGGCGCAGCGGTGCGGTTGGGCGACGCGGTGGTAGTTGCTTTCCGCGATTTGGCCGAAGCCGACGGCGATGCCGTCTCTTCGCTGCCGTCCGCCGCCTCGGTCTTTTTCTTCTCTGCGGCCGCCTCCGGGTTTGCCCGCTCTTCCTTCAGCTGCATATAGGCGTCAAAGACATCCCTTGCCACCCGTGCGGCATAGGTGCTGGACGCACCGTGTTCAATCACCACGGCAACCACGATTTCCGGATTCTCATACGGGGCAAAGCCGACAAACAGCACGTTGTCCGCGCCGTCCGGCACCTCCGCCGTACCCGTCTTTCCGGCCGCCTTGTATTTGCTGCCGGCAAAGGCGCTGCGTGCCGTACCGTTCGTTACCACCTGCCGCATACCGCTTGTCACCTTGTCAAAGGTCGAATCCGCAATGGCGTGCTCGGCCATGACCTCCGGGTCATTGTGATAGACCACCTCGCGCGTGTCATAGTTGACGATATCGTTCACCAGGTGCAGCCGATAGCGCACGCCGCGGTTCAGCAGGGTTGCGATATAGTTTGCCAGCTGCGCCGGCGTAAACAGGTTATCCGACTGGCCGATTGCGGCCTGAATCACGTCGCCGGGGTACCACGTTCCGCCGATTTCCTCCCGGTGCTTGGGGCTTGCCATCAGTCCCTTGCTCTCCGGCAGCTCGATGCCGGTCGATTCGCCAAGGCCGTACTCCGCCGCGTATTCGTCCAGCTTTTCGATGCCGACCAGGCGCCCCACCTCATAAAAGAAGTAGTTGCACGATACGCCCAGCGCCTCGGAAACCTCGATGGTTCCGTGCGTTGCGCCGCTGGAGGAATAGATCAGACAGGTCGGCTGATAGGATTTAAAGTAGGTGTACTTTCCC
>CAVGTH010000150.1:0-3168 GCA_963632045.1 Roseburia faecis
GACCCATTCAGCAATTGCTTTAAAGCTGAACGGACAGACCGTACGTGTAAGAAGCGGCTATAAAACCAACCACATCGAGGACGAACTGGAAAACCGTCTTAAATTCCGCACCGTTGCAACCGACAATGCATCAACCTTCTGGTACGATATCGAGACATCATATGTCACCCGAAACACAGACTATCTTCTCGCAACAAACAACTTTTTTATACTGTTTATGTTTATTTTGCTTGTTGCCCTGTTTGTCACCCTGTACATTTCCAAAAAGAATGCGCAGCGCATTTATGTTCCGATCAGCACCGTCATGCGAAAACTTGCCGTCGGGCAGGACGAAGGCAAGGACGAATTTGAGAGTATTGAATCCTCCATCTCAAGTCTTTTTAATGAGAACAAGGCTCTTTCTTCTATGATTCAGGATTATAAAATTTCTCTGCTTGATCAGTTTTGGATCAATCTTATCAACGGAACGCTCTCGTCCAAGGAAATATCTGACGGCATCGAAAATTACAACCTTGAAGAAGTTGGCTTTCCTCTCACAGTCTGTATTTTGGAATGCAGAAATTATGCCGAGTTAACGCACCTTTTAGATACAGACGCACTGTGCGGACTCCACACCTCGGCCGGGTATTTTATCGAACAGGAATTTTCGGGACATGGCTTTTTCAAAGTGCTTGACCTCGACCTGAAATCGCACATCCTGATTATGCCTTTTTCCGGCTATGCCGAAACGAAACAGCATCTTCTTTCCTTGGCTCTTAAAATAGAGTCAAGCATGGATCTTGTCCTCAAGGTTTCCTTCGGTCCGCCTGCCAATAATTTCTACGCTTTATCGAGGTCATTCTCTGCTGCAATCTCTCTTCAGCGGAACATGATTGTATCGTCCGGGTTCACGATGGTGCTTTCGCCAAATGACATTCCGTCAAGAGACTTTTCTGCATCGGGGTATTCTCCGGAGGCAGAAAGCACGGTCATAAACCAAATACTATCCTGCGATTTGGACAATGCGTATTCGGGTATGACCGCAATGATAAATTCGGTTATGGGCGACGGGGTATTTACAAAAGATCAACACTCTCAGCTTGTCGTTATGCTTTTTGTTACGTTTTCGCGAAGTCTCTCTATGATAAATAAGACCGAAAAGCAGCTCTTCGGCGAAGATATCAGCATTTATCTTGAACTAAAGCAATGCACGACCCAATCCCTGATGAATGAAAAGGTATACGAATTGCTGAAAGAAATTATCTCGTATATTAAGACCTCACGGCTCAGCGCAGACGAGCAGACAAAACAAAAAATGCTTGACTATATTCATCAATACTATCAAAAAAACATATCGCTTTTGACGCTTGCCTCGTCTATGAATATGTCACAGTTCTACGTCAGCAAGCAATTTAAGCAGCTTGTTGGAGAAAATTTTAAGGATTACCTGGCGAAATACCGTATGGAAAAAGCGATTTTTCTGTTTCGGGAAAATCCGAACATGAAGATCAAGGATGTTGCCGAAGATGTAGGCTATAACACAGAGACGTTCTCGCGCACCTTCACGAAGTATTACGGAATGCTTCCGAGCAAGTATGTCGAACGTTTGAAAAAGGAACAATAACCTTTCTATTTCCGGGCAAAAATGCCGAGTATCAGCGTTGTATCGTTCATCAGGTGCGAAACACCTTAAAATATGTTGCAGAAAAAGATAAAAAAGCATTTACAAATGACTTAAAGGGCGTAACCGCACGTCAAATGAAGAAAGCGGTTATGCGCGTATGCAGGATGAATCACCTGACGGCAGATACCGCAATAAAACAGACCGGAATCTCGACACACAATCGATGATTCCGGTCTGTCTGAGCAGCCGTTTCATGCTATTTTAGAATTTATAGAATCGTCTGCATAATATCACGTACAACCGCAGACGGGTCCACATCAGCGGCCACCTGCGCGATCGGGACTTCCGCGTCCGCACACGGGACGGTAGCTCCGCGCCGACCGGGATATCCGTCCGTCCGAACGCGGCCAAAAAGCGCTGTGTCAGTTTTTTCTGCATACCGTATTGCGAAAAACCGTGCTGACGCCCAGCAGTTCTATTTCAGGATGCCTCAAGGCATACGCCAGAGCAAATGCGTCATCAATATCATCGCCGATGTCCGTGTCCAAAAAACCTGTTTTATTTTCTGCATGACAAATCGCCCTTTCTGTTTCCGTTTGTTTTATCCAATCCTTTTTGTATCCAATATTTCTTTTCCGCATCAGGCCGCACGTACGGCCAGCAATGTACCCGCGGTGCCCCTTTGTCTTTATTGATTTTCGTACAGCTTTACGTTGTCCAGATAAATTGTGCCCACCGCTGAGGAAAAAGCATTAAAGCTGACCGTATCCACTCGCGTTGCCGGCGGATTTCCCACGTCAATACCGTAATAATCGCGGGTCCGCTCGATAATCTGATCGCCGTAATAATAGGTAACCACCGTCCCATCTACGCTGCCCGGCTGGTACCGGATCTTGATCCTATGCCACCGGTTCATGGGCAGGCCGGCCTTTATCACTGTTCCCACGCCGGACTCATTCACCCGATAACTTAAATGAAAGGTCTTGCCGTCCGTGCTGCTGAGGCGCCACTGCACCCCCTCTTTGACCTGGATGGTGTTATAAAAGTTTGAACCCGCCGTCAGGCTGGTTACCATCAGATCACACTCCAGCGTAATATCCTTTACATCTTCTTGAAAATAGGGGGCAAAGCTACATTGCGTTGCTCCGCCGGCCTCTGTGGTAATTTTTATTGCCGTATTTGCCGGATCAAGGGGGGACTCTGCAATTGTCACCGTCCCTTTCACCGTGTTTTTGGAAACGCCGCTTGGCAGTGTATTTCCGGGCTCACAGTCCTCAAAATCAAACGAAAATCCGGTCGGGACCTCTACTTTTTCCACCGACGGCGCGTTTTCCATTCTCTCCATAATCTCATCACGGCAATGATCCATGCTGGGCGGTACAAACGAATTTTTCATAATCGAGTAAAAGGATCGCCGGATCTGATAGGTTCCGATCAGAGTGGCATCCATATCCCCCTCCGCCAGTCCCAGGCTGGAGGAAGCGCCATGGGTGCGTGACTGAGTCTGTCCCACCTGATAGGAGATGCCGCCGTGGCGATGACTGCCGGTGGCAGTCGTCCATCGC
>CAVGTH010000151.1:0-2308 GCA_963632045.1 Roseburia faecis
CAGATCCGGCATTCTCTCCCAGGTATCAAGATCTTTGGTTCTGACAATACCGCACTTTGCAACGGCCGACGAGGTGTCGTCCACCGAGGTATCCTTTCTCTCGCTGCAGAAAAGGCCATAGATCCAACCGTCCTCATGCTGCGTCAGACGCATGTCATAAACGTTGGTGTCCATCTCTTTCACCTGCGGCAGCACGACCGGCTTTTCACGGAAACGGAATCCGTCTACGCCGTTATCACTCTCTGCAACGGCAAAAAACGATTTTCTGTCGTTGCCTTCCACTCTTGCAACCAATATGTATTTTCCGTTCAGATAAATGGCGCCGGCGTTCATAATTGCATTAACACGAATGCGCTCTAAAAACAAGGGATTTCTTTCATAAGAGAAGTCAAATCTCCAGTTTAAGGGAATGTCCTCTCTCATCAATGCGGGATACGTATACCGGTGAAAAATACCGTTAATACTTGTCTTTTTTTCGTTGACTCGGCCGGTCACCTTGCGGTGGTTCTCTGTGACAAATTGAACTCTTTGATTAAAATACTCTTTTGACATGGGGACACTCCTCTCTGTTTCGGAAAGCAATCTTTGCTTTTGCATTGAAATGAAAAATCAGAGCAAGCACGGGCGCTTGCTCCGATATGGTGCGGGTGACAGGACTTGAACCTGCACGGTTTTGCCACTAGAACCTAAATCTAGCGCGTCTGCCAATTCCGCCACACCCGCGTACTTGGTATTATAACAGTGTTTTTCTGCATTGTCAAGGGTTTGTTTCCACTTTTTTAAAGTATTTCAAATTTTTTGTTTGGCAGAATATTATAAATTGTCAGAAAATTATATCCAAAATCAAAGCCGCCTGCAACAGTGCAGACGGCTTTTTCAGCATACTAGATGTTTGTTTTGATTGCTTCTGCGTTTTCGTGAGATAAAAAGGCAGCTTCCATGACCTTCATGACGCGAAGCGCCTGCTCCGGCTTAATGGTTAGTTCCGCCTTGCCCTCGACGCAGTCAAGCAGCTGATTATAAACGACGGTCAAATTATCCACAACATCGGTCGGCTCGGACAACTCAATGGTCTCTGTGGAGTTCGGATTTCTGGGCGCCATCGTCTTGGTCGGGCCAGCCTTGGTATAAACGATTTCCTCGTCCCATACGTTCTCCTTATCGATGCAGCGGACGATTCTTCCCGTACAGTTCCAATCGTCGATGACAAGCGTACCCGTCTCGCCCAGCACATACCATCTGGGATGGGTGATGTAATTGTTTGTCGAAACCTCAATATGTGCAGTCAGACCGCTTTCGAAAGTCATCGTCAAACGGAAGTTATCATCCACCTCCGGGTATTCGATGCTATACATCTTACAAAAAACATTGGTTACCTTTTCGGGAATCATGTACATAATCTGGTCGATCAGATGCACACCCCAGTCCAGCATCATGCCGCCGCCGAGGCGTTTGATGGTACGCCAGCCGGTCGGCATACCGCGCGAGCCCTCAACACGGGACTCTATGACATAGGGTTTGCCGATGATTCCGGACTCTACCTGACGGCGCATCAAAACGAAGTCCCGATTGACTCTGCGGTTTTGATCCACGGTAAATACGGCGTCGCATTCTTTGCTGACCGCGATAATCTCCTCAAGGTCGGCCGAGGTAATGGTAACCGGCTTTTCACAAATGGTATGCTTCCCTGCGCGGAGCGACTCAATGGCAAGTTCCTTATGGGCGTCATTGGTCGTTGCAATGATAACAACATCCACTTCGGGATCGTGGAATACCTCTTCCTTGGAGGAATAGACGTAATACCCCTGCTCCTTTGCGACATCGCATCTGCGCTGATCTAAATCAAAAATTCCTTTCAGTTTCATGCGGTCATAATCGACGCGCATCACCTTTTCATGATGGCCGGCCATACCGCCGTAACCAATGATTGCTGCTGTATATTGTTTCATTATACCCACCACATTTCTCCGGCATTTTCGTAGATTAAAACTTCCTTCAAAAAGGCAACTGCCTTTTCAAGGCCTTCCTTCGGGGA
Source organism: Roseburia faecis (assembly GCA_963632045.1). GTDB lineage: Bacteria > Bacillota > Clostridia > Monoglobales > Monoglobaceae > Ructibacterium. Next base: position 2,036 of record CAVGTH010000151.1, read on the forward strand.
CATTAAGCCGTCCTCGTGCTCAATGCTGATTGCACCGTCATAGCCGGTCATCTTCAGCATACTGATGATATCATTCCAGGTCTTTTTATCGTGACCGTAGCCCACCGTACGGAAACACCATGAGCGGTGCGGAATATCACCCAAAGACTTGGTATCAAGAACACCGTTCACCTTGCAGATTTCCTCGTCAATTCTGGTATCTTTTGCGTGGAAGTGATAAATAGCGCCCTTTAACGCGCGGATCGCCGCAACCGGGGCAATGCCCTGCCAGAA
>CAVGTH010000151.1:2394-3124 GCA_963632045.1 Roseburia faecis
CATATCCTTCCAATAGGGAACAACCTTTTCTTCCCACTGCCATTTTAAAATTTTGGGGAAATCCTCCGGCCATGCGCAGGTAACCCAGTTCGGGTATTTTGACGTCTCACAGTCGCCGGGACAACCGGAAAAACCGACCACGGTATCAACCTCTAAGGCTTCTGCGGCCAAAATGGCATTTTTAAATTGATCGTGAAAGCTTTTCGCGATGTCCTTTTGCGGATGCAAAGGATTGCCGTGACAGCTGATCGCTGAAATCTCAATCTTATGATCCGCTAATTTCTTCTTATACTGTTCTACATTTTCTGCACTGTGCAGCAGTTCCTCCGGCTTTAAATGACAATTACCGGGAAAACCGCCCGCGCCGATCTCAATCGCCTGTACACCAAGGCTTTCAAGGTAATCAAGCGCTTCATCAAAGGTATACTCACTCAGTACCGGATTCATAACGCCAAGTTTCATTATTTTTTCCTCGCTTTCCTTGTAATTTGATTCGAGTTTATATCTTGCCTTGATTATAGCACATCACCATTTAAGATACTATCATGAATTTGCAAAAAAATATCAATTTTTTGTCTTTCTTATCCAATTTTTTGAAAATATTATTGACTTTAAAAGAGAATTCGTGTAGTATGAAAAACAGAAAACAAACCGATTGGCGGTGATAAAATGGAAAATTGGTATGAAGAACCGAAAAACATAGTCAACGGCGAAGAATGCCATATTATTG
>CAVGTH010000152.1:0-723 GCA_963632045.1 Roseburia faecis
CGAAGAGATTCACGGCTTTAAATCCGAAAAGAAAACGCCCCAGATCCTGACCGATCAGGAGGTTGAAAGGCTGCTGGAACAGCCGGTTTGCAAGGATTTTAAGGGCTACCGCGACTGCGCCATGCTGGAGCTGCTCTACGCGACAGGGATGCGCGTTTCGGAGCTGATTTCCCTAAAAGTCAGCGATGTCAATTTAGAGATCGGCTATATCAACTGCTTTCACGGCGGCGAAAACCGCGTGATTCCGATTCACACAACGGCACGGGATAAAATCACCGCCTATTTGCGGCACGGCCGCAGCAAGCTGCCGCAAATTACGGATGATGATATCCTTTTTCTGAACCTAAACGGCGCCATGCTGACGCGGCAGGGATTTTGGAAGATTATGAAATACTATCAAAAAAAGGCCAAAATCACCACCGATATTACGCCGCATATGCTGCGGCGCACCTTTGCGATCCGCTTTTTGGAAAACGGTGCGGATTTAAAATCGATTCAGTCCATCTTAGGGCATAAGGATATCGCGTCCACACAGTTTTATGCCCAGATCGTAAAACGAAAGCTGGCGGACACCTACTATCGGGTACATCCGCGGGCAAAATCAAAGTGATGCTTTAAAAATACACAAAATATACCTAGCCGGGGCAATACGGCGGAATGGAGACAAAAATGAAAGTACTTATCATCGGCGGCGGCGGAAGAGAACATGCGATTATATGGAAG
>CAVGTH010000152.1:733-3113 GCA_963632045.1 Roseburia faecis
AGTTAAGCCAAAGCGCAAAAGTTGACAAAATCTACTGCGCACCGGGAAACGGCGGCATTATGGATCTGGCAGAATGCGTCGATATCCCTGTCATGAATTTTGAAAAGCAGGTACAGTTTGCCAAAGAAAAGGAAATCGATCTCACCGTGGTTGCGCCGGACGATCCGCTGGCAGCCGGCGCGGTTGACGCGTTTGAGGCGGCAGGACTTCGGGCGTTCGGCCCGAATAAAGCGGCCGCGATCATTGAGGGCAGCAAGGCTTTTTCCAAGGATTTGATGAAAAAATACCATATTCCTACGGCGGAGTATGAGGTCTTTACCAAAAGCAGTGACGCCATCGCGTATGTGGAAGAAAAAAATCAGTTTCCCATCGTGGTTAAGGCAGACGGGCTGGCGCTTGGAAAGGGCGTTATCATCGCGCAAAATGCGGACGAGGCAAAAAGCGCAATCCGTGAAATCATGGACGATAAGGTATTTGGCAGCGCCGGCGGCAAGGTTGTCATTGAGGAATTTTTAACCGGCCCCGAGGTCTCGGTTCTGGCATTTACGGACGGAAAAACCATGAAACCCATGGTCTCTGCCCAGGATCACAAGCGCGTTTACGATCACGACATGGGCCCGAACACCGGCGGCATGGGAACGTTTTCTCCGAGCCGGATTTACACCGAGGACTTGGCAAAAGAGTGCATGGAGACCATCTTTCTTCCGACGATGCACGCCATGAACCAAGAGGGGCGCACCTTTAAGGGTGTTTTGTATTTTGGACTGATGAAAACGCCGCGCGGCGTCAAGGTGATTGAATATAACTGCCGTTTCGGCGATCCCGAAACCCAGGTGGTGCTTCCGCGGCTGAAATCCGATCTGTTTAACATTTTTAACGCCGTGATCGACGAAAGACTGGACGAAATCGAGATTGCATGGGAGGACAACGCAGCAGTCTGCGTGGTGATGGCCTCCGGCGGTTACCCCAAAGCCTATCAAAAGGGCTACCCGATTGAGGGGATCAAAGATGCCGAGGCGGCCGGTGCCATGGTATTTCATGCCGGCACAACCTGCAAAGACGGCACCTATTATACAAACGGCGGCCGTGTGCTGGGCGTTACCGCGGTCGGCAAAGACCTGGACGCCGCAATCGCAAAGGCATATCAGCTGGTGCCGATGATCTCCTTCCAAGATGCGCATTACCGCAAAGATATCGGTATCAAAAAGGATCAAATGTAAAGAATATCCTTTGGAATGAATTTTCAAAAATCAGATTACGCGCTCCGGCGGTGGTGAGAGCCACCGCCGCTTTTGAGTGATACCAACGAAAAAAGGTGGGGTGATCCCTTTGGGACTTGCTTTTTTGATTTCTGTTTTATTTTTGATGGCATATGCGGCGATTCTTCCGCACCTTGCGGACGGAAAGCCCGAAATCCGCACAAAATCCACGGATGCGCTCTCCGGTGATGCACTTTGGGGTATGCGGTTTTACACCGCATTCCTGATTCTGTTTGCAATCCGCATTCTGCTTGCGGCGCTGACGAAGGGATATACCGGCGATATGTCCTGCTGGTCGGCATGGGGAAAGCGCATGGAGACCGTTGGCGCCTCCGCCTTTTATACTGCGGACTATTTTTGCGATTATCCGCCCGGCTATCTTTATATTCTTGGGCTGATTGCGCGGATTACAACTGTCTTTTCCATCCCGGAAACGGGGCATATCTTTTTCTGCAAACTGCCGGCACTGCTCTGTGATATGGGGATTGCGCTCCTTCTTTTCCGAACGGCCGCGGCGTCGCTTGGCAAAAAGAATGCCTTTTTCTTAAGCGTTCTTTTCCTGATCGCTCCGATTTTTTGGTATGACTCCGCCGTATGGGGTCAGATCGAATCGGTGCTTCTTCTGCTTTTGCTGCTCGCCATGTTAAAGCTGCAGCAAAAGAAATACGTGTCCGGGGTACTTCTCTACGTTCTTGCCGTGCTGATCAAACCGCAGGGACTGATTTTGGCGCCTGTTTTATGTCTTGCTGTCTTAGAGAGCCGAAGTGTAAAAACGATTTTGTCCTGCGCCGCAGCCGGAATCGTTCTTTTGTTCGCGCTATCCATGCCGTTTTCACCGGCGTGGCGGGAATACACCGGTTTTACCGGGTTTTTGCATGCGCTCAATCCGCTCTGGCTGATCGAAAAGTACCGTGCAACCCTGGCCTCTTATCCGTATTATACCGTCAACGCCTATAACTTTTACGGTCTTTTGGGGCTGAACTGGGTTCCGCTCTCGCAAAACCATGCGGCACTGCTCAGTGTGCTGCAGGGCATCCTCATCGCGGCTGCCGTTTTGGGTGCGGTGTTTTTCTACATTAAGATTCCGCAGCAAAAAGCAAAAATTTGGCTCAGCGCCTATT
>CAVGTH010000153.1:0-3044 GCA_963632045.1 Roseburia faecis
GAGATACCATGCAGGAAATTATGAAAAATATCCGTAAATCAGAGGTTTTAACATTGAAAGACGCCGTTTCGTATCAGGAAGGGCAGATTGTGAGCAAGACGCTTGTGCAAAACAACGCGGTAAGCATTACACTGTTTGCGTTTTCAAAGGGCGAGGAAATCAGCACCCACGAGTCGGGCGGTGACGCATTTGTGACCTGTCTTGACGGAAAAGGAAAAATCACCATTGACGGCGCTGAATATTTTTTGACCGAAGGCGAATCCATTGTCATGCCGGCAAAGCATCCGCACGCCGTATTGGGCGCGGAGGATTTTAAAATGCTCTTGGTGGTTGTATTTTAGAGTAATATCATAGGCCTTTCATCGAAAATTTGCCTTTTCAGGCGAACTTAGATTCCTTTCTTTTGACTAACATCAGGTTAAACACCAAAAAAGCTCAGCGCGGCATCTGCCGGGCTGAGCTTTTTCTCTTCCTTTCATTTGTCTCAAACTCACGGGTGTCAAACCCAGGACACCTACGGCTGTGTTACTGCAGGCGCCCCTATCACGGTGATGCTATGCACAAAGCTGCCGATTTGAATCTTTAAGGTCATGTTCCGATCCAAAACTACGGTTGCCGGTGCAGCTTTCGTCTCATCATTGATGATAACTTCCGTGCTGCGCGTATCCATCGGGACCACCCGAACCGTCGCCGTACCGCCGGTCGGCAGTTCCAGTCTTTCGACACTTGCTGCGTTTACCGGTGCAGCAGCATCAATAAACAGATATGCACCCTCCGCAATCTTGCTGTCTAGCTTGGTGCACTTTTCATCGGTGTAGGCCGGGCTGACGATTGCAACACCGCCTGCAACAACGGCGCCGTCCTTATAATAATTCTCGGAAAGATCCGGCAAACGGTCGGACACATCCGTCAAGGACACATCGGTCACGTTGTCTAAAAACGCATTCTTTTTCAGGCTTACCGCAACCGATCCGTAAGATAATGCTACATTGTAGCCGTCAAAGGTATTACCCTCTATCGTCGCAGAATTGACAACATCGGCGAGGTCAATGCCGCAGCCCTCGCTGCCATAGAACATACTGTTCTTTACGGTCAGATCATCGACACGCAAGGATGCAACCGCACCCTTTTGATAAGTGCCGCGCACGCTGCAGCCCTCCATAGTCAGTGCCGGCGATGTGGTCGGCGCAGGCGCCGCCGTTTCGTTCACAACGACGCTATCCGGCGTCTGATCCTTTGCCGTCTTAAAGTCCAGATTCTTCAGGGTAACCGCAGCACCTGCCGCAACCTGCAGCGGCGTGCTCAGCACAACCGTTTTCCGTACGCCGGCCGCCGCATAAACGGTGTTGTCCTTCAGCGTTACGGCGCCGTCCACAACAACCTGGTTGACTTTTTCCTTTGCCAGCGCTGCTGCAAACTCCTCTTCATTCGTTACAGTTTCCGATACCACAGAATTTGCGTCCAACGTCAATCTTGTAATATCAATCACAATTTCATGCAGATCGTCCTTGTTGCCCTCACCGGTCAAATCCACGGTAAAGACAATCTCGTTCTCTTGAGTTGCCGCAGTGACGTAGAACACACGGGTAAAGCTGCGATTGCTATTGGTAAAGCTCTTATACTCCTGCTCGGACTCCGAACCGCCGAACGTACTGGTTACGACCGCCTTGTCCGGATATTCCAGACTGGACGGCAGAGTATAGGTCAGCGCCAGGAAGTTCCCCTCCTTGTTCAGGCTCGGCGCATCCTCGTAGTCATTGACATACTTCAGCGCACCCGTTGCGCGGTAATGATCCGCGGTGTTGGTGCCGTCTAATAAAACATTCGTCATCAGCTCGGTTGCGGATTTTCCGGTGCCGGCCACGTCCTTTTCGGTTGCCGGCAGAACATCGCCGTATTTGCCGGAAATCTTATCCCATCCTGCGTACAAAATGGTATTGCCGGAAACCAGGGAATTCATATTGACTGCCTGATCGGGATCCAGTTCATTCGCGCCGGTCTGGGTAAAGTACCAGCCAACAAAGGTATAACCCGTTCTTGTTGGGTTATTGGGCGCGTTCACACGATAGGTGCTGGAACGGCTGCAGCTGATGGTATAGGAGGACTCCAGGCCAAAGACGCCGCCGTTTGCCATAAAGGTCACCCGATAGGTCGTCGTACTGCCGCTGCTGCCGCTACTGCTGCCTCTGCTGCTACTGCTCCCGCTGCTCCCGCTGCTGTAACTGTTTTTGCTGCTATTGACCGTTCCGCCGGAGTTCGTGATTGAATCCACCGTAGCGCCCGCCGTGTTCAGCGTAACGTTGGAGGACAGGTTATACAGATTTCCGTTAATCCGGGTGCCGCTGTTTAAGTTCACCTTTCCGGAAAGCTGCGGGCTGATCACCAGACCGCCCAGGGTTACGCCGTTAAAGGTGGTCGATGATTTTACAACGGCCAGCTTGTTGCCGTAGCTGCCCGAAACGCTGCCGCCTTCCTCGGTCGCATAGATGGCGATCATGTTATTTAAAATAGTAACAAGCTCGGCACGGGTAATCGGATCTTCCGGCCGGAAAGCCCCGTCACTGCCCTGAATATAACCGCGCGACAACATCAGCGCCACGGTCGGTCTTGCCCAGGTCTGAATCAAATCCTGATCGCTGAACTGATCCAGCACGGACTGATCCGCACCGCTCACATCAAGACCCAGCGCTCTGCCGATCATCACGGCCGCCTCCTGACGGGTTACGCCGTTGGTCGGGCGGATGGTGCCGTCCTCGTACCCTGTGATGACACCTGCCTCATAAAGACGGGATACCGCCAGGGCAAACCAATCCTCTTTCTTCACGTCCGAAAAGACTTTGACGCTCTGCTTTTCATAACTGATCAGATTGTCCAGCACCGTTGCCGTCTCGGCACGGGTAATCGAGTCTCCGGGGCGGAAATTCCCCTGATCGTCTCCGTTTAAGACGCCGCGGTCGCTCCAGGTTCCGATCGCTGCCTGTGCCCAATGTCCGTTTGTATCCGGAAAATCCTTTGCGGCCGTCGGAATCATCATTGTCCCCAGC
>CAVGTH010000154.1:0-2019 GCA_963632045.1 Roseburia faecis
GTCTATATAATCGGTATCAAGTCTTTTAAGCATTTTATCAATGGCATTGCTTGTTTTACCCTCGCCGTATTCACTCGGCCATAATTTTGTTGTAATCCATATTTCTTCCCGTTTAAGACCGCTTTTTTTCACCGCAGCACCGACTCCGCGCTCATTTTGATAAGCGTGTGCCGTGTCGATATGGCGATACCCCTCCTTAAATGCGTTCAAACAAACCTTTTCGGCATTTTCATCACCTCGTACAAGGTAAACTCCCATTCCGAACTGCGGTATCTTGTTTCCGTCATTGAGCGTTAATATTGATTGTTTCATAAAAATCTCCATTCTGCCGCTAAAGCGTCAGCACAAATAGAAATGAAAGTGCAGACAAGCGGCTGTTTTTTTGATATACTGTATTCGAGGGAAAATATACTACAAAGCACGGTAGGAGGAGTTGTAGAAGAACTTTTCTGAAAACAGTATAAAAATCAGTGTTAGAAGCATCTTTCAAGCACAAATGAGTGGTGCCATAGAACCCGCACGTTAAGAATTGTTTTAACGCCTGTTAATTGTGTGATGCTTCAGTCAATGTTTTTCCTCCCTACAATTCTTTTTTAGGAGGTTTTTATCTTGAACGTTGTTTATCCTGTTTGCTGCGGTGTCGATGTTCACAAATCTTTCTTCATCGCAACTATTATCACTACCACTTCGGATATTCAACCGAATTATTCCCGCAAACGTTTTTCAACCTTTAACAATAATATTGTTCGTTTTGCCGATTGGCTTGGCTTAAACAACTGCAACAATGTTTGTATGGAATCTACCGGGAAGTATTGGATTCCCGTGTTTAATATTTTAGAGTCCGGAAACATCAATGTCACCATAGCCAATCCCAAATGGGTTAAAGCTGTTAAAGGAAACAAAGACGATAAAAAGGATTCCAAATGGATTGGTGACCTTTTTCGTTTAGGTCTTGTTCCCGGTAGTTTTATACCCTCAAAACCTATTCGTGTTTTGCGTGAATTTACACGTTACCGTTACAAGCTTGTTTCTATGAAATCAAGCGAGAAAAACCGTTTTCAAAACGCTTTTACCGTATGCAATATCGGTCTTGATTCTGTTGTTTCCGATATGTTCGGAAAATCCGCAACTTTAATTACCGATTATCTGCTTTCGGATGATACCTTCAATCCGGAATATTGTGTTTCTTTACTTCAACGCTCTTTGAAAAAGAAATCCGATTCCGTGCTTGAATCTATTGAAGGTTATCAAATTACAAAAGAGCAAAAGCTGCGTATGAATACTGTTCGTTCTCACTTGACCTACATAGAAAATTCTATCAAGTATCTTGACGACACTATTGACAGCATGGTTATGCCTTATGAATCTCTTATTACGTTAATGTGTACTATTCCCGGTATTGAACGGAAGAGTGCAATTACCGTAATTTCTGAGATTGGCAACGATGTATCTCTTTTTGATTCATCAAAACGTCTTTGCTCTTGGGCAGGACTTACACCGGGCAGCAATGAGTCAGCCGGGAAGAAGAAGTCTGTACGCATCAGCCGTGCAGGAGTGTATCTGAAACCTGCTTTGGTTGAAATTGCTCACAGTGCAGTTAAATCAACTAAAAGCCCTTATTACAAGAACAAATACGAAAAGCTTGTTAAACGCCGTGGCAAAAAACGGGCTATCATTGCTATTGCGAGAATGATTCTTACAGCTATTTACAATATGCTTTTAACAGGAGAAGTTTGGAACCCCTGTGACCTTTTTAAAATTGATATGCCTGACGAACTCAAGGCAAAACAAGAAGAAAAGGCTGTTAAGCAAGCTATTAAATTTCTCGAAAAACGAGGTTTTTTAGTCAGTTAGCTGTAAGTTTGTTTCTGCCTTGCAAAATTTTCTTTATTGCAAGGTTTATTTGTTATGGAAATTTTTCTTTGTTTATCGTTTTTAATTCTTTCACGTTATTCTTCCTTTCAAATACATTCTAATTAATATATATCTACTTGACAATTCACTTGTTTAAGTATATAC
>CAVGTH010000154.1:2029-3024 GCA_963632045.1 Roseburia faecis
CACTTGGATAATCCTCAATCAGCTTTTCGATCACGCTTGCATTTACCTCGGAGACAAGCTCCGCTGCCGTCTTTTGAATTCCCACCGCCTTAAAGCAAAAGACCTGCAGCGGCTCTGTTTTGAGATATTCCGCCATAGCCTTTCGGTCATGCTCCATTTCCTCGTAGACCGCCCTCGCCTTTGATATTGCGACGCCCACATTTTTCTTCAGCTCGGCGTATCGCCACTGATAATACCGCACATATGGCTCTGAATCCGGCGCAAGCTTAAGCAGTTCTTCGATGCCGCCGCTGCTTGATAGGATCATGGGCAGGATGCGTTTCTTTGTATAAACGCGGTAGGTAGTGACCCGATGCGCATACACATACGCAGGGGATTTCACCTTGATCCTGTGCCAATTGCCATCTACGACCACAAAGCCTTCATACATCACACCGCTGCCATCGCAGTTTAATTGCTTAGCTGCACGGATGCACTCTGAGAGCGAATGCAGCGGATACTCTGCCGGTTTTCGGATACCGATGTCCTCGTCTGATTCCTGCCCGGTAATGTTCGACCGCGTCCCTATATGATAGAGATATGGATATTCATATCGGATCACGACCCGCTGCTCCGGCGCGACCAGTTCAAAGATGTATGTTTTGTCATGATCAAGCGCATCGAACGGAATCCTGCCATAGTTATCCGTGCGGCGGATCAGGCTCAGGAAGGAAGCATCGCTTTCCATAATGTGGGCGTCTCCGGCATCGATCATGCTGTTGGTTGACCACTGCCACGCATCTTCTCTACGGTTAAACCAGAGTTTGACGATACTGCCGTCTATTTTTTCCTGAACACGGGCAGTGCTCCAGTCAATCTCATCAACATACACCTCGCCAAAATTGCCAAATTTACGAAACGGCCAGCAAACCACCTCCAGCGTAGCCGCGTCAATGATGATGCCTCGCGCCTCCTGTACGACCGGGTCTGTAAAATCCGCCTCGATATCGTAGTTC
>CAVGTH010000155.1:0-1085 GCA_963632045.1 Roseburia faecis
TTTACTTATATGATACCATATTACGCATAATTCGGGAAGGCTTTTTTACAAAAAAGTGACCGCTGACTTTGACTTTGTCAGCGGTCTGAACCCTGAAAGATCATCTTTCAGGGTTGTTTTGCATGGCGTACCTTCTGTTACTAAATCCGAACTTTTTCAGATCGGATATCCGCAATTTTTTCAATTTTTCACCCTCGCGGAAGTTATAGGTTATTATCATCTCATCGTCAAATAAATATACCGCATTGATAAACGTATTGATAATTGTTTCGATTTTTTCTTCTTCATTGTATACCTTGTTTTTGACGTCGTAAAGGAAAAATTTAATGTCTCTTTCTCTTAATTCGGGCTTTGCTATTTTTTCTTTCTCAATCGAAATGAGCAGATTGTTCTTCCGCTCTTCCGCCTCCATCATACGTTGCTTGGTGGTTTCAGTTATAATGCCTTGCTCGATTGCTTTCATAATATTGTCAATCGTTTTTTGAGTTTCTTTTAACGCATGCTCCAAAGCGGTAATCTCCGAGGTGTCCTCTCTGTCCTTTTTGTAGACTGCATACGCAGCCTTTGACAGTTTTTCTATATTTTCATCCGTAAGAACCTGGTTGACGGTCACATCCACAATAGCGCGCTCAATGAAATCCTTTTTGACCGATTTCTTTTTGCATCCATGCTTACGTTTCTTTTCAATACAGGAATAATAATGTGTCGCACCGGTGCCGCTTGTTCCGCTATCACCGACCATACTGCTGCGGCATTTGCCGCAGAACAACTTCCCGGTCAAATAGAAAGTTTCGTCACTTTTTGCACTCGCCGGGGCTCGTCTGTTGCGTTCAACTCTTTGCTGTACCTTGTCAAAGGTTTCGTCATCAACAATTCTTGGCGTCGCGTTTTCAACTGTGATACCCATGCACTCATATCTGCCAACGTATTTGGCGTTGGTGAGAATCCTGTTTAAAGAATGGTAGGTAAAAGATTTGCCGGTGGATGATTTATAGCCGGATTGATTCAAATCCTTACAGATTTCATTGACAGTGTGCCTTTCTGCATACATGCCATAAATACGCCTTACGATGCAAGCTGTATCC
>CAVGTH010000155.1:1095-2981 GCA_963632045.1 Roseburia faecis
TCTGCCGCCTTCCCCTCAATACATTTTGCGAAAGATTGGCAGAATAGTATTCCGCCATTCCCTCCAACACGCTTTCTAAAATGATGCCTTCGGGGCCATCCGCAATGTTTTCCATCGCGGATATAATTCTTACCCCATGCTTTTTCAACTGCGCCTTATAAATAGCACTGTCATAACGATTCCGCGCGAAACGGTCTAACTTGTATACAATGATATAGTCAAACCCGGAGCCCTTTGCATCTTTAATCATGCGTTGAAAATCCGGCCTGTTGTCCGTTTTGCCGGACAAAGCTTCATCGTGATAAATATTTACAATGTTTATATCATTATTTTTTGCCCACTCGGTACACACATCGATCTGCCCAGCAATACTCTGCTCGTTTTGCCGATCGCTGGAATACCTGGCATAGATAACACCTTTTTTCATTGTTTGCACTTCCCTTAGTTTGATTTGTGTACATGGCAATATACATTGTTTAACGCTCGCCCGAAATTGCAATCCGGAACTATGCACTTATGCGCAACGCAATAATTACAAAAATCATTTGCTCTCTTTTCGTGACATCCAACATCAAGACATTCATGAGAGTTGCAATAAAAACTATTATTCTTTGCATTGTTTTGACACGATGGTATCGCACAGGTGGCTGTATTATTTTCAGAATGTTCCCCGGTGTTGTTATACCCGTTTGTTGCAGCGGAAACACGTGGTCGTTCTGCTAAAGCAGACATTCTGTTGGCCTGTCTCTCATTTCGTTCTTCTAATTCAGAAACCTGTGATTTTAATTTCTTTATCTGATCCAGTGAATCTGCGCTTTTGTCAGAATAATATTCCACGTCGATAAGTGCGTCCTGGTACATAGTATAAAATCTGATACATGCAGTGGATAAGCAAATTATCACAAGGATTAGGACGGTGTTTATTAAATGCATTGGCTTGAATCTGAAACAATGCCTATTGCATTTGCTGCATGCCATAGATCTGTTATCAATAATTCCACCGCACTTTTTACAATATCGTATTTTTGAGATACGCATATGCGATATCCTCCCCGCTTCTTCTGGCATAATTCTGTATTTTCTGGTTTGCTTATGTTGACATCAATATCATTTGATCCGTCTAGCAGTTATACAATAATGTCTATTCCTTATATGATGACTTATTTTTCTTGCTGTTTCTCTCTCATCTTCAACGACATTCTATACTGTTCTGCATCCGGAAGTTCGATAAACTCTACCGTTTTGTCGAAATTGTTCTTCACTACCTCTTTGATTTCGTCCAGAGTAACATTAAAGAACTCTCTCCTTGTGTTTACCATATTCAGCTTTCTGTCCTCAAAAGCACGATGGAGGGCGGCTTCAAGAGCCGGAGCATCATCTGAAAAAATCATGGCGTGAATATCAAAGTTAAACGGCACGGAAGCGTCTCCGAGTTCGCTCACGCGTTCGGTGGGGTCAAGTCTGCGCGTCATGCCTATTTTGTACACGTTTTCTCCAAAAGAGCCGATGTTTGAGATGATATATACATACCCGGCTCTTTGGTTTGCCTCCCGGTAATCAATGTCTTGCATCGCCTTGTCGATATCAACAAGTTGCTCTTCAATCTCCTTTTTCTTGGCAAGCAATTCTTCTTTCAGAGTACCCGTAGCAGATTCGATTTGTGCATCCAGTGTGTTCATCGCATTGGTATAATGTGTGCGTTCTTTTTCGATCTTTTTGCGCTCGCGTTCAATCTCCTTTTGGAGTTTTGCCTCCTCACGCATCTGCGCTCTTAACTCTTTTTGATGTTCCTTTTCCTCCTGTTTTTTCATACGATATTCCAAAGCGAGACGGAGTTCGTCTTGCTTTAGCGTGTAGTACGGAATGCTGATGGATAAATCCATTAC
>CAVGTH010000156.1:0-2969 GCA_963632045.1 Roseburia faecis
ATTTATATCAGCGCCGCCTACGGAGACATCAATCGCGTGGTCTGTTCGCTGATTGACAATGCGCTGAAATATGAGGCCGCCGGCGGATCCGTTTTGATCTCGCTTTCACATAAGGGAAACCGCGCGGTCTTTCGTGTGGCAAACCGAAGCACGGTCATTGCCGCAAAAGACGCGGCACATATTTTTGAACGGTTTTACCGTCTGGATAAGGCAAGAAAAACCAATACCGGCCACGGGCTGGGACTTGCCATCACCAAAAACCTGGTCAGCAAGATGAATGGAAAGATCACGGTCAGCGGCGACGAGGAAGAGGGGACTGTCTTTACAGTGACACTGCCGATGGAGGCACAGAAGAAATAAAAGAAAAAAATCAAAGAATCAAAAGGATTGCAGTAGGGATGCAAAATGGCATCCGGTAGTACGATTGATGTAGTTTACTTATGATACATCGTTATCAGAAAAACACAGCGTTGTGCGGACCGGGTGGCTTCCGTGACTGCAATCCTTTTTTATCGCATAATGTGTGTCTTGAGAGGAAAAATAAGACTACGATACCGTATCTGCCGCATCCGAAAATGAAAAAACAGACTGTAAAATGGGCGTAAATACGGACTATTGCAGAAAATTCCCCGGATGTGGCAAAAAATAAGAAATACAAATCCGCATGTTCTGTGTATAATGCGTATTGTACAGAGGAACACGGAAGACGGAAGGAGTCGCATGGCAATGAATGAGCGGCAAAGAAGAATTCTAAAAACTCTGTATCAGAACCAAACCTTTATGACATACCAAAGACTGGCTCAGATGGAGGACGTTTCGGTCAAAACGGTTCGGAACGATATAGAGGCAATCAGGGAATCCCTGACGGAGCAGCAGGCGGACGGGCTGAAAACCAAACCGGGATACGGCGTTATGTTTTCGATCCCGGAGGAGGAATGGCAGCGCCTGGGCGGCGAAGAGGATGCGGAAGAGAAGAAAATCTTTTTCTTTATCCTGCGGCATCTGTTTCGGGATGATGTTTTGACGGCGCAGCGGCTGTCCGAGCAGTATTATTTGGGAAGGTCACAGCTGGATAAAATCCTGCAAAAGGTCTCGGAATGGTTTGAAAAACGGCAAATCGTTTTGGAACGGAAGAAGGGCAAAGGTCTTTCCATAAGGTACAGCGAATTTCACTTTCGGCTGGCGTTTTGGGACTTTTACACCGAGTATAGCGCACAGTACGCCGATCTGATGCACCAAAGAGAGGCGAGATACGCACCGCTTCCGGCCAGGGAGTATACGGCGATTTGTGCGGCGCTGGACGGATTTGAGGCAGACCTCACGGCCAAGGCAATGCTGGACACCGAAAACGAGTTTGGGATTCGGTGGAATCTGTATTCCGGCACCCAGCTGTTGTTTTTGGCATCGCTCGGTATCGTCCGTGCCGGAAAGGGTCACATCGTCACAATGCCGAAAACGGAGAAAACCGCCGTGGACGGCACCTCGGATGAGGCCATGGCAAAAAGCCTGGCTTGGCACCTGCGCGAGTCTGCCGGCAAGGAGATTGCGGGTGAGGAGTACGGCTATATACTATTTCTCATTGCGATCGCTGAAATTCAGCAGTTTGAAGATGACGCATCACGCAGAAATTTTGAACTGCAAAACGCAGAGCTTTGCCGGATGACGGTAAGGGCGGTGAACCTGATCAGTGACATCACCGGGGTATCGCTGCTGGAGGATCGCTTTTTTGTCCATCTGATGATGATTCAGCTTAAGGCGTCCGTTGCGCGGCTGCGGTTCGGAATTCTCTTCCCCAATCAGCTGCTGCCGCAGATCAAAGCAAAATACCCCAACATGATGGCGGCGGCACAGCTGCTCGGAAACATCTTTGAAAACGAGCTGCATCTGATCATCAATGAACACGAGGCAGGGTTTATTGCACTCCACATCGGCGGTGCGCTGGAGCGGCGTATGATTTCGCTTTCGGCTTGCATCGTCTGCGAATACGGAATCGGCATCTCGCGCATTTTGGAAGAAAAAATCGCACGCAGCTTTCCGGAACTGCGGATCACCAATGTGTTTTCGGTACGGGAAATGCAAAAAATCAAGAGCGAGCCGTGTGATTTTATTATCTCAACCATCTCGCTTTCTGCCTATCAGCTGCATCGGGATGTGGTAGAAGTCGGACACCTGTTGGATGAAAAAGATGTGGATAAGTTAAAACACCATATCAAGACGCTGCGGCTGAGTCGAAAAGAAACCATGCGGCATCTTGCGCCGAATGCGGAACTGTTCCGCAAAGAACTTCTGTTTTTGCAGTGTGAGGTTTCTTCCAAAGAGGTGCTGCTAAAGACGCTTTGCAAAAAGCTGGAGAATATGGGCTATGTAACCGCGCAGTTTGAAGCGTCGGTGCTGGAGCGGGAGCACAGTATGGCGACGGACATCGGAAAGGGAATTGCGATTCCGCACGGACTCGGAGAATATGTCAACCGTTCGACCGCGGTGTTTGTAAGCTTAAAAGAGCCGATCGCATGGAACGAAAACGGAGATACGGTGGACATGCTGTTTCTTCTGGCGTTCGATTTTGAAGAGGACGAGAAAGTGAAGGAGCGGATCATTGGATTTTATAAGTCGATGGTTGCGTTTATGGAAAACGAATCGGAATGTGAAAAATTAAAAAAATTGACGAGAGAAGCGGAAGTTTTAAAAATATTACGATTATGGTAGGAGGTTTTTCGTATGGTACAGGTAGACTATCAGATTAAAAACGAAGAAGGATTGCACGCAAGACCGGCTTACGATTTTTGTAAAACGGCAGGAAAATTCCAAAGCAAGATTGAGATTTTGAAAAACGGCGATATTTACGATGCGAAAAGCATTTTGATGGTGCTTTGTGTGGGCGCCGTCAAGGGCGAGACCATCACGATCAGGGCAAACGGCGAGGATGAAGAAAAGGCAGAGCTTGCCGAAATCGTTGACTTTTTAAAAAC
>CAVGTH010000157.1:0-2954 GCA_963632045.1 Roseburia faecis
GGGTTTAACTTGTATTCTTTGCTAACTCTTATACCATGTTTTTCACAAAAAGCTTTAAAGGATTTTTTGTTTGCGACCTTTTCTCTCAGCGCAACAGTGCAATAGCAGGGCATGTGGAGGCGTTCTGTCAGTTCTGCCATCTTTGTAATGTTAAAACCATGAACGCCGGTTACAATTCCATCAATGTTTTCTTCTCTTATTTTTTTTTCTAATACATCCAAGTCCGCTGTGCTGATATCCCAATATTCATCAGCAAGTTTTTTTGCGGGAGATGCCTCCGGCGGCAAATAATCTGCAACGATAGTGTAGATGTTTTCTCCCCTTGCGGCATTTACCAGTTCGCAGGATCCGATTGGGCGGCCGCCCAGTACTAAAAGTTTTTTCATAATACATTCTCCTCAAGTGGGGGTTCGTTTTCATCCGAAATTAGCTGAAAATCGGACAGGTAATTTTGTATTTCTTGTACAGAGTTGAACATCATTACATCAATAATTGATAAACCAGGTTGAAATTCATTATTGAACTGCTTGTAGGGCGCTAGCATAGGGTTTAAAAACCTAAGTTTTATGCCGTTTTCCGCAAATTCTGAAAACGAATACAATGATCGGCCTCCGATCGCGTTGTAATATTCATCGGCCCCCAAGAGGTTGCAGATGGAAAGCACCTTAGCTTGTGCTTTGAGTTGATTATCTTTTTTTAACCCGGATGAGAGTAGAATCGTGGTGGTTATATCCAAGTATTTGCAAACGTCCTTGATGGAGTTTGTGACAAAGTCCGCCAGATTGTCGCCCTGATAGGATAAGATAGACTCCATGATTGGGTATACAGCATCAAAAAAAGGGGCTTTTTTATAGGCTGCTTCTAACACCCTTAAATTTTTGTTTTTCAGATGTGTATCGTGGTTTACACCGATTTCATTAATCAACTTAAAAGAGCTTGCGCCAAGCATTGGAATGTTAAAATACTTTGCTTGCCCCTCCACCAAAATCCGATTTCGATTGATCCATCCGCCCTTAATGAAATTCACATCATCATACACAACATATTTGTCTACGGCATTCAATAGCTGCCAGTATCCGATATAGGGCATAAAGTAGGGTTGCATAATTCCTAATTTCATGTTAGTCTCCTTTGTTCTTAATTTTTTTAAGCATGTCCAATAAATATATAAAACACTCAAACTTAAAAAATTTTGCCAAACCAATATAAACCACAGCCCCTATGAGTACTTGCAGTGACATGGTCAATATTGGATTCAGCCGCAAAAAATTAACGCACAAGGTGATTCCGTACATAAAAATTGAAAGCAAAAATGAGGGCAGTATATCTTTCATTTGCTCTAGATAACTATAATGAAGCAACTTTTTGTTGGGAGCAGCATTAATGATAGAACCAATGACTGCGTTTATGCAACGAAACCACATCATGCACATAAGCCCGTGGGGCAAGCTAATGCATAGAAAGAGAACTCCGACTACCTTCTTAATAATTTCCAGTTTCAAAAAAATGTCACTGCGGCCGGTTGCTTTGATTGCCTGCAAATTTGCCGTGTGGATCGGCCAAAAAGCGTAGATAAAACAACAAAACTGGATAAAAGGCACGGCCGGCAGCCATTTATCGGTGAGCAGCAGTTTAGTCAGCGGCGTTGCAATCGCTGCCAATCCCGCCATGCAAGGAAAAATGATAAAGGTACTGGTTACAATGGAGCGCCGCACCATGGCTTTTAACCGTTCCTTATCATCCTGTGCCTCGGAAAGTACCGGGAAGAGGACGCTGTCAATGGAACTGTTGATGTTTTGAATCAGCAGCATGGGGAACTGTTTGCCGCGGTTGTAATATCCCAAATCAGCGGCAGAGTAAAACTTGCCGATAATTAAGGAATATAGGTTGTTATAGACTGTATCCAGAAGGGAGGAACACAGCAGTTTCCATCCGTAAGAAAAGAGCTGCAGCCCTTTCTTGACGGAAAATACAAAATTTGGCCGCCATTTTACGGTAAACCAGAGAACAACTGTGTTGATGACCTGATTGGATATTTGCTGGCCGACCAGCGCCCATACGCCGCACCCCGCATACGCCATCGCTATTCCAATGATAGCAGAAATCAGTGTTCCTGTCAATGTGGAATAGAAAAAGCGTTTAAACTGCATGGTCTTTTGAACATATGCCTGCTGTACGCTGTTGACGGCTCCAATGATAACCGTAGTGCCGAGCACGCGGATAATTGCAGTCAGCTTTGGTTCGTTGTAAAAACCGGCAATCAGCGGTGCGCACAAAAAGAGAATGAGGTATAGCACAATGGAAAAGACCATGCTAAAATAAAAGACGGTCGAGAATTCCTCTTGATCGATCTCTTTATGCTGTACCAAGGCCTGTCCCAGTCCGCTTTGCGCAAACACCATGGCGATTGCAAGAAAGACGGTAATCAAGCCGATTAGACCGTAATCCGCCGGGGTGAGCAGGCGTGCCAATATGATAGAGACCACAAATTGTATCCCCTGTGCTCCGCAGCGCTCCGCAAACTTCCACGCAAGGGAAGATATTGTTTTAGATTTTAGATTTGTCATCAGATTCATGTCCTCTTATAATACGTAATTTTTTTAAAATAGCTTTGACAACATACTTTATGGTATATGCCTTACAGTCACAGTCCCAAAATAATGTGTGGGCTATTTTAAGGTTCGTTAGGGTCGGTTTTTTTATTGCTAAATTTAGTGCTTTCCCCGGATAATCTTTTGTGTATTTTCGCCAATCAATATCAATGCCCAAAATTTGTTTCATCATATTTGCTATTTCCCTTTTGGAATGATAGGCAAAAAGAAGTAAATTTTTTTTATGATGTGTTGCACTCCAGCTTGTGCCTTCGTGCAATACACGCCTGTGATCGGCCATATTATTTTCCATATAGTAAATAGGGCCAAGACCTGCAAGCAAAGGTGCGAGTCGCATATCGC
>CAVGTH010000158.1:0-485 GCA_963632045.1 Roseburia faecis
GAGAATGGGCGCAAAGAAATCACCGTTTTACCGCGTGGTTGTTGCGGATTCGAGATATCCGAGAGACGGCCGGTTTATCGAACAGGTTGGTACTTATAACCCGATGACCGATCCGAGTACTTCGGAATTTGACGCAGAAAAGGTTCAGAAGTGGATTGCAAACGGCGCACAGCCAACCGACACGGTAAAGCGTCTGTTGAAAGAAAAAGGCATTATCTAATCGCGGGATTGGAGGGAACAACAATGCGTGAGCTTTTAGAGTTTATCGCAAAATCAATGGTGAGCCATCCTGAAGCGGTAGAAGTTACTGTAACAGAAAAGGAAACGGCGACAGTACTGCAGCTGCACGTCGCAGAGGACGATATGGGAAAGGTGATCGGCAAACAGGGTCGTATCGCCAAAGCAATCCGTACCGTCATGAAAGCGGCAGTCGGCAGCAAAGGGAAAAAGGTAGTCGTTGATATTGTATAGTTTAAGAAGAGGAA
>CAVGTH010000158.1:495-1776 GCA_963632045.1 Roseburia faecis
GAAGAGGAATGCGATTTTTCGCATTCCCTTTGTCTTTATAGCCGAAAAGGAGCGATTCAATTGAATAATTTGCTGGAGCTTGGCAAGGTTGTGAATACGCACGGGATACGCGGAGAGGTGAAAATTCAGCCGTGGTGCGACGATCCGGAGGTGTACCATGAACTTTCCTACCTTTATATCGGCGGCAGCCGGTATGAGATCATTCGCACCCGTATCCATAAAAACTGCGTCATTGCAGCGCTTGACGGAGTGGACAATATCGAAGCAGCAGAGCAGCTGCGCAATAAAATCGTGACCATTGAGAGGGAGATGCTCGGCCCTCTCCCGGAGGGAACCTACTATATTGCCGATTTGGAGGGGCTTTCGGTGCGCACGGCAGACGGGACGGTACTCGGTACGATTCAAGAAGTGATCCATACCGGCAGCAATGACGTCTACGTGCTCAAAAGCGACCGAAAAAAGCCGGTCCTGATCCCCGTCATTGATGAGGTTGTCAAAGAGGTCAATATTGAGGAAGGCTATGTTTTGGTGGAACTTATGAAAGGGCTGATCGACTGATGCGTTTTGATATACTGACACTGTTTCCGGAGATGTTTGAGGCGGTTTTGGATCATAGCATCATCGGCCGTGCGAAGGATAGGGGAATTTTGGATCTCCGCTATGTGCAGATTCGGGATTTTGCCTATAACAAGCACCGCCAGGTCGATGATTATCCCTATGGCGGCGGCATGGGCATGGTGATGCAGCCGGAGCCGATCTTTCTTGCGCACCAAAGCGTGTGCGAGGGGCTTGATTACCGTCCCAAGACGATTTATTTATCGCCGCAGGGCAAGCCGTTTCGGCAAAGCACGGCAAAACGCCTTGCCAAAGAAAAGCATATTATCCTGCTTTGCGGTCACTATGAAGGGGTCGATCAGCGCGTGCTTGATGAACTGGTCGATATGGAAATATCACTCGGCGACTTTGTGCTGACCGGCGGTGAATTGGCGGCCATGGCGGTGGTGGACGCGACCGCACGGCTGATCCCCGGCGTGTTAAAGAGCGAGGAGGCTTTTTCAGAGGAATCGCATTTTTCCGGCCTTTTGGAATATCCGCAGTATACCAGACCGGAGGTCTGGCACGACCGCAGCGTGCCGGAAATATTGCTCAGCGGTCACCATAAAAATATTGCGGCGTGGAAGCGCGAGATGTCAATTAAAACGACGTTTCAAAAACGCCGCGGTATGCTCGCAAAGGCAAAACTCAGCGAGGCGGAAAAGCAGCTGGTGCAAAGCCTCAAAG
>CAVGTH010000158.1:1891-2928 GCA_963632045.1 Roseburia faecis
GACGGATCATCACAAACCGTGATGATCCGTCTTTTGTCGTTTCAAACCTTTTCAGAAATTCTTTTTATTTTTACCTTTTTCTTTTTTAAGTTGTTCCTTCATATCCTCGTGCCGGCGCAGGGTTTCCTGTGTGATATCCTCCAGATACCGCCGTTCCTCAAAACGCTCTACCAGGCCGCTCTGTACCATCGGTTCCTGATGGGCATCCTGGTACTTGTAAATCAGTTTCAGCATAATCGGCGTCAGAATCGTGGACGCGACAACCATGATAATGATCGGTGCAAAAAAGGCATCCGGCATCAGACCGAGCGCGGAACCTTTGGTTGCGACAATCAGGGCAACCTCGCCGCGCGATACCATGCCGACACCGATCTTGGTGGCCTGCAGATTGGTGTAGCGGCAAAGCTTTGCACCCAGACCGCAGCCGATGATCTTACTGAGGATTGCAACCAGGGTCAGCAGCACCGTAAAACAAATGACGGTGGAGTCAATCTGGTCGATGACAACCTTTAAGCCGACGCTGGCAAAAAACACCGGTGACAAGAGCATAAAGGATAAGGAATCGAATCTTGTCTGCATATAGGTGGTATGGCGGTTGTTGGAAAGAAGCAGACCGGCAACAAATGCGCCGGTGATATCCGATACGCCAAAAAATCTCTCAGACGCATACGCCATCAAAAGACAAAACGCAAAGGCAAGAATCGGGAAACGGCGCAAATCCTTCCGATAGTTATTGAACCACGGAAGAATCAGCTTGCAGAAAATCAGAGCAACTACGGCACAAAAGACGAAGAAGCCCAGTATTTTCAGACTTACGATAGCCAGACTGACCGAAGAGTCCGCAAAGCTGGTGATGATTGTCAGCGCGATAATACCTAAGACATCGTCGATCAGGGCAGCGCCCAAAATCGCATTACCGGATTTTGTGGACAGCTTGCCGAGTTCTTTTAATGTTTCAACCGAAATGCTCACCGAGGTTGCGGTCAGCACAACGCCGACAAAAATATTTTGCAGCATCACCATGTGGCCGGTGCCGG
>CAVGTH010000159.1:0-2237 GCA_963632045.1 Roseburia faecis
GTAAATTATCATTTGAACAAGTTCGTCAAATGGCTTTTCCAAATGCTTATTTTGAGAAAGATAATGATGCAAAAACAGGCAGTAAAGGTGACTTTATTTTCAGAGATAAAACGGACGATGGCATAGAATATATTTCCATTATGTTTGAAATGAAAAATGAAATGGAAACCACCGCTACAAAACATAAAAATGAAGATTTCTTCAAGGAATTAGATAAAGACAGAAATGAAAAAGGTTGTGAATATGCGGTGCTGGTTTCTCTTCTTGAGGCTGACAACGAATTTTATAATACCGGTATCGTTGATGTATCCTACAAATACCCTAAGATGTATGTGATACGCCCACAATTCTTCATTCCGATAATTACATTATTAAGAAATGCCGCGGCTAATTCAGCTCAATATAAGAGACAACTTGTTGAATATCATAATCAAAATATTGATGTAACGAACTTTGAAAATAAACTTTTGGATTTTCAAGAGAAATTCGGAAACAACGTAAGACTGGCAAAAGAGCGCTTTGATTCCGCTATAGAAGAAATTGATAAGACTATTTCTCACTTACAAAAGGTTAAAGAGAATTTATTGGTGTCAGAGGATAAATTACGTTTAGCAAATGATAAGGCGCAAGATATATCAATCAAAAAGTTGACACGTGGTAATCCTACAATGCAACAAAAATTTGAAGATGCTCAAAATAAAAATGATTAAAGTTTTGTTTGTATGTTTGGGAAATATTTGTCGGTCGCCGATGGCGCAGTTTGTATTTAAGCAAATGGTCACCGAAAAAGGTTTGGCTGACCAATTTGAAATTGATTCTGCCGCTACCGAAAGTTATAACGAGATGTGTCACGCCGGCATTCATCATGGCACACGCGAGATGTTGAAATCCATGCATGTGCCGTTTGAAGAGCATTATTCGCGTCGCATTCGTCCGCGCGATTATGCTTATTATGACTATATTTTGGCGATGGACGACAGCAACATTGAGGACATTCAATCGCTCGTCGGTCCGGATACGGAAAACAAAATCCATCGCTTGCTTGATTTTACCAATAATCCGCGTAATATCCGCGACCCTTGGTATACCGGAAACTTTGACGAGAGCTATTGGGACATTTACGAGGGCTGTCAGGCATTTTTAGATTCACTTGATTTGCGGTCTTGATACTCAACTTTCAATTCATTTTGGCATTGTTTGTAGCGGGCGGCCATTTGTTCGAGTTTGAATTGCAGGCGATTGAGGCGGTCGCAAGGTCTGACAGGTAGCGGATTACCGTAGGCCTTTTTTAGCAAGGTTTCAATTTGAGTTAATGTGCGCCCGGCGTGATAATAAACCATCACAAAGTTTGTCCGGTTGCTCGGTTTGATATTCTCGTATTTGCGCATTTTCATAATTCAATCCCCATGTAACGGCAGTAGCTTGAACCGGACGGGTCAACGTAAAGTGTCGGTTTGCCGGGGCTTTGTAAGGCAACCACTTGGCGATGGTTTTCATCATCATAACCTCCTTTGCCGGATAAAAAGATGTAATCGTCAAGTGGCGCTCGACACACTGCATCATACCAGACCGAAGGCAGGTTGACCGTTTCTGCTATCACTACTTCCTCTGCCTGATTGTTATAGCGCTGGCATAACTCCTTAACTTCGTCGATATCTGAGGGCTTCCGGACCATGTAAATCTTAACTGTTTTCATTGTATTTCCTTTCGTTTGATACAATGAATGCTTTGATTTCAGCAGAAGTCCAGTGAAAAAAGCTATTTTCTTGAAAAAATCCCGAATTTTAGCGAAAAACTTAATGATTATGTGATTTTTTCACACGATCTCTTGACTTTTTATTAAAAATGACATATATTTCGAAGACAACAGGTAAAAAAGGGGTAAAAAATGTTATTAAGTTTCTCTGTGTCAAATTTCGGATCATTTAAAGAAAAAGCTACTTTTTCTATGTTTCCGGGGAAAATTTCCAAACAGCATGAAAACCATGTCTTAGGATGTATGCAATATAAAGCATTAAAAGGGGTGGCTCTTTACGGAGCTAATGCCTCCGGTAAATCCAATTTTGTAAAAGCAATTGCGGCACTTAGAGCTATAATTGCAGGAGAACCTACCAAAAATTTGCTTTTAAATCAGTTTAAACTCGATAATTCGTACTCAGAAACTGAATTCGAGATTGTTTTTCAATATAATAAAGTAACATATCAATATATTCTGCGCACAAATGGGGTTAATATTC
>CAVGTH010000159.1:2247-2899 GCA_963632045.1 Roseburia faecis
CCGTTTGAGCAATTAGCAATAGTCCAAAGATATGGGGAATTAAAGCCACTATTTACACGAGAAAATGAAAATGTAACGATAAGTTCCTTACTATCAAAAAGTGCAGATTGGTATAAAAATAGGACATTTCAGGCAACTAATGCTTATTTATTTAAGCTATGGCAGGATGGGATTATTCCAAATCAAAAAAAGATCAGTGGATCAAAGCATATTATCAATGCAATAGATTTCTTTTACAGGCTGTTTGTTATAACTCCACAAAGCCTTGCTAATCCTGTAGCTTTTTCTTTATTCTTCCAACGTAAAGATTTTCAATTGTTTTTGAAAAAATTATTACATGTTGCTGATTTAGGAATTACTGATATTAAATGGGTACCTCTTTCAAAAGAAGATAGTGAGAAATATTTTAAGCAGGTAATATCAAGAATAAATGAACAACACGAATATGGAACAATTATATCGAAAAACGATTTAGGCGAAGTACTTGCTTTGGATATTAGTCCTTCCGGGCAAAAAGTTCATGCACTTAAAACAATACATAATGGTGTAGAATTTAATATTTCCGAGGAATCTGCCGGAACAGTGCGCTTAATTGATTTAGCATTATCTTTCTTCTTTTTACAGGAGCAAGATATGTGTCTCATAATTGATG
>CAVGTH010000160.1:0-2871 GCA_963632045.1 Roseburia faecis
AATATTCCGAAATTACGCCGATTTAGGCGGGTTCGGATTGCTAACATCAGGCTAAACTTAAAATAGGGATTGAATTTCTGATTCCGCTGGGCTATAATAAATAGTATATCATAACAGAGCGATAAAAATTTAAAACCAAAAAATGCAATCATCTTAAAAAGAAAAGAGGGAATCAGATATGGAGGAAAGACAAAATCAAGAGGTCATAGAGATTACCCGCCGTATTACCGAGCTTCGGGACGCCTGCGGCTATACCCCGGAGGAATTTGCGGCAAAGCTGAACATTCCCCTTGATACCTACCTTGCCTATGAACAAAACGCCAGCATTATCCCGGTCAGCCAGATCTGTAACATTGCAAACCTCTGCGGTGTTGATTTGTCGGAGATTATGACCGGCGTCAGCGCAAAACTGAAAACGATTCAGATTGTGCGCAGCGGCGAGGGAGAGAGTATGGAGCGTTATCCCGGCTATCACTTAAAGGATCTTGCCTGTCGCTTCAGCGGCAAGGTGATGCAGCCGATTTTGGTTCGATTGGATCCAAACGATCCGCCGCCCACTCTGGCACGCCATGGCGGCCAGGAATTTAATTTTGTTTTAGAGGGCGTTGTGGATCTTCATTGGGACGGCAAGGTGTTTCCCCTCTATCCGGGCGACTGTGTTTATTTTGATCCGTCCTTTTCCCACGGACAAAGCTGCGGCAGCGAAATCACGGCGCGTTTTTTAACCGTGATTGCCGAATCATAATGCCGGGCGAAAACCCAAATTTAAGAGACGGGTTTTTGCTAAAACAGCATTAAAATACCTGCCAACACGCCTAAAACAACGGGTCTGAAAACCCTTTTATGAAATGCCTTTTAAGGAGGAGACTATCATGCATTTACTGAATCAATATTTACCGAGAACCGATTTTTCTTCTTATGAGGATTTTATCGATCATTACCACGTAAACGTGCCGGAATATTTTAATTTCGGATTTGACGTCGTGGATGTCTATGCCGAAAAATGCCCCGATCAGACGGCGCTGATCTGGTGTGATGACCACGGTCATGAAAAGACATTTTCTTTTTCGGATATTTCTGCCCTTTCAAACCGCGCCGCAAACTTTTTTGTGTCGGCCGGCATTCAAAAGGGCGACACCGTGCTGATGATTTTACGCCGCCGCTGGGAATATTGGGTTTGCGCTGTGGCGCTGCATAAAATCGGTGCCGTTTTGATCCCCGGCAGCCTTTTGCTGACCGAAAAGGATATTGTCTACCGCGCCAATGCGGCCGGCATCAAGGCGATGGTCTGCATTGACGATCCCTTTGTGATGGAACAGACCGAGGCGGCCGTACCGCAGATCGACCATCCCGTGACTAAAATTTTGATCGAACAGCACCGTGACGGCTGGCTGAATTTTGAGGACGCCGTTTTACCCATGCCGGATACGTTTTCTGTCCCCGATACGGCACGCACCAAAGCAAGCGATCCGTTTATGATCTTCTTTACCTCCGGTACTACCGGGCTTCCTAAGATGGTGCAGCACAGCTGCTCATATCCGCTCGGTCACATTGTCACCGCCAAATACTGGCAGCAGGTGCAGGAGAATAAGCTGCACCTGAGCGTTTCCGACTCCGGCTGGGGAAAATTCTCCTGGGGTAAGATTTACGGACAGTGGCTTTGCGGCGCTGTGGTTTTTGCCTATGATATGGACAAGTTTATCCCAACCCGGCTGCTGCAAAAAATGGTAGATTACCAAATTACGACATTTTGCGCACCGCCGACGATTTTTCGTTTCTTTTTGCAGGAAGATCTTTCAAAGTATGATTTATCCTGTATCAAGCACTGCTGCACCGCCGGAGAACCGCTGAATCCCGAAGTGTATTACCGCTGGAAGGAACGCACCGGACTGCGGCTTTATGAGGGATTCGGACAGACGGAATCCACCGTGCTGCTTGCGAACTTTCCTTGGTTTGAGCCGAAAATCGGCTCTACGGGAAAGCCGGCGCCGCTTTATCATCTTTCGCTGATTACGCCGGAGGAGACGAAAACCGAGAGCGGCGAAGAGGGCAAAATCGTTGTCACCGATATTCAAAACGATCCGCCGCCCGGACTTTTTACCGGCTACTATAAAAATCCGGAACTGACGAAAAAGGCGCTCGGCGGCGCCTATTATAACACCGGTGACGTTGCCTGGCAGGACGAGGACGGATATTATTGGTTTGTCGGCCGGGACGATGACGTTATCAAATGCTCCGGCTACCGCATCGGCCCGTTTGAGGTGGAAAGCGCATTGATGGAGCACCCCTCTGTGGTAGAATGCGCCATCACCGGCGCGCCGGATCCGATCCGCGGCCAGGTGGTAAAGGCCACGATCGTACTGGCAAAAGGCTATCAGCCGTCAAAGGAGTTAATCATAGAGCTGCAAAACCATGTGAAACATGCCACAGCACCCTATAAATACCCCCGTGTGATCGAATTTGTGGACGAGCTGCCAAAGACCCTGGGCGGAAAGATCAAACGCGCTCAGATCCGAAAAAAAGACGCTGACAATTATCAGCAATAAAAAAATAATCCGCAGACTTTTGTCTGCGGATTATTTTTTTATTCTTCTTTTCGTTTGCTGCCCGGCTTTACATTGCAGTCCGGGTAGATTCTGCCCTCGATGACGCCGGTTTTTTCTTCAAACTCTTTGATGTTATTCCGAATCAAAACAAGAATATGACTGTTTATACTTCTTCCCTCATACTCTGCCACATACGCAATCTTTTGCAGCATTTCTTCTTCAATTCTGATCGACACACTCTTCACAGACATATCATCACTCCAAAATAAATATATTGTATATTTATTTTATTCAGCTTTTGTGTTACAATGTGCATTATAGATAT
>CAVGTH010000161.1:0-2865 GCA_963632045.1 Roseburia faecis
GTTTGTCCACAGAAACACGCTGGTTTACCGGCTGGATAAGATCAAGAAACTGACGGGATTGGATTTGAGGGAGTTCGATGACGCCATTATCTTTAAGGTTGCGATGATGGTAAATAAGTATCTGACCTCAGAGCCTACCAGAATTTAAATCCCAAGAGGATCAAAAACGGCGGCGGCTTTGCACCGCCGCTTTTGTTTAGCCGAAAGGGAGCAATCCGCCTTCCAAAACCGGAGTTCGGATTACTCTCTTTCGGCTGGGCGGAAACGGAGATTTTATGTTATGATTGAACTCATCAATGTATCCAAAATTTATCGGGATACCGGCGTTTGTGCGCTGCAAAACATCAACCTCACCATTGATAAGGGCGAGTTTGTGTTTTTGATCGGCGCCACGGGAGCGGGAAAAACAAGCCTGATTAAGCTGCTGCTCCGGGAGGAGACGGCCGATCGCGGCAGGGTTATGGTAGACGGCGTGGATCTTGGGCAAATTCACCGCCGCAGGATTCCGCAGCTGCGCCGCGGCATCGGCGTGGTGTTTCAGGATTTTCGGCTGCTGCCGGATCGCACCGTGTACGAGAATGTCGCTTTCGCGATGCAGGTGGTCGGCGCACAAAAAAAGGTGATTGCACACATTGTTCCGCAGGTTTTGTCCCTGGTGGGACTGTCTGACAAGGCGGACGCAAGACCGCAGCAGCTATCCGGCGGCGAAAAACAGCGCGCCTCGATGGCAAGAGCTTTGGTGAACAATCCGCCGCTTTTGATCGCAGACGAGCCAACCGGAAACTTAGACCCAAATACCTCGGAGGAGATCGTTGCATTGTTAGAGAAAATCAACCGCCGCGGTACGACGGTGATTATGGCAACCCATGCCAAGGATTTGGTGGATCGGATGCAAAAGCGTGTTTTAACCTTGGAAAACGGAAGAATCATCCGGGACGAAAAGCAAGGGGGGTATGAACTTGCTTAGAGCAATGGACTATTTTTTGCGGCAGGGCTTTAAAAATATCTGGCGGCACCGCTATGTGGGCGCGATATCGGCCGGAATCGTGGCGGTGAGCCTGTTTTTGTTCGGCGTGTTTATGCTTTTGCAGATGAATCTGACGGCCATTTTGGATCAGGTGCAGAACCAGTGCGAGATTAACGTTTATCTGGCAGAGGACGCCGGCGGAAGTACGCTTGCCCAAATCGAGACGGACTTAAAAGCGATAGACGGCGTGCGGTCGGTGCGCTACCGCTCCAAAGAAGAACGGCTGGAGGAAGTGCGCAGAACCATGTATCAGGGAAAAGAGTCGATGCTGGATGGGCTGGAGGACGATAACCCGCTGCGGGATTCTTATGTGTTAGAGACGGAAAAGACGGCTGACTCCGAGACGGTCAGCGAGGCGGCGCGCGGTGTGCGCGGCGTGGCGGAGGTCACCAATTTACTGGAACTGGAAGAAAAGCTGCAAAGGATTTCGGCGGCGTCCGGAAGGATCGGCTATACGCTGCTTGCCTTGTTCGCCCTGGCGGCTTTGTTTATCATGGCAAACACCATTCGCATTGCCATGGCGGCACGCAACCGGGAGATTGAAATTATGCGTTTTGTGGGCGCCTCTTCGGGCTATATCTGCGGTCCTTTTGTGGTAGAGGGGATTTTGCTCGGTATTCTGGGCGCTATGATCGCCGCGCTGCTTATTCTGTGCGGCTACCGCACTGTTTTAGTCTCTTTGACAGAACTTTTACAGGCGGAACTTTTGCACATGGTGGCAATGTCCCGTGCGGCTGCGGCGGTGATTCCTGCGTATTTGGGACTTGGCGCCGGAATCGGTGCGCTCGGCAGTGCGGCCGCGGTGCGAAAATATCTGAAAGTGTAAAAGGAGATTATCATGCGAAAAAAAACGGCAAAAACAATCGCAATTATCATTGCTTTACTGATGGTGCTGGGACTGCTTGCGCCGCTGGTCGGTACCCTGGTTTACAGTGCGCCGAGCGATGAGACGGTGCAGGAGTACGAACGGGAGCAAAAATCGGCGCTTGGTACCATGCAGGAACTGGAGGGTCAGATGAATGACGCGAGCGAAAAGGTCTACCAGTTAGAGCAGCAGATGGCTGCGACGCAGAAGTCGCTTGACGCTGCGGAAGAAGAACTCAGCGCCGTGGAAGAAGTCGAGAGGGAGAAGAAAGAAAAATTCCGGGAGCGGTTTGCGGCGATGTGCGACGGCGGAACGGCTTCGTACCTCGATATGCTGCTGTCGGCGGAGAGTCTTTCGGATTTCATTGACCGTGTTGTCATAGTTCGGGAGATGACGGAATATGATAGAAACATCTTAAACTCGGTCAGCCGTGTCAAAGAGGAAATTGTGAACGCAAAGCAGGAACAGGAGAGCCTGAAGGCAAAGCAGGAAGCAGATAAACAACAACTCTCCGAGACTATGGAGGAGCTTTATCAAAAGTCGGCCGAGGCGGCGGCATACTATAAAGAAATCTCGCAAAACAAAGAGATTTATCAGCAATACCTGGAGGAAAAGGAGGCGGCCGAGCAGGCGACCAAGGCACGCGCCGGTATTGTGGCCGGAGAGGGATCGGCGTCGGCCGACCAGATATCCGGCGATTATTTTTTATGGCCGACCAATGTGACAACCATAACCAGTTCGTTTTCGCCAAACCGGGTCAACCCGGTGTCCGGCGTGGTTCGTCCGCATACCGGCACCGATATCGGCGCCTCGGAGGGGGCGCCGGTCTGGGCGGCGCAGGGCGGTACGGTCGCTCTGGCAGAGCGTAACGGCGGCTACGGCAATTGTATTATTATCGACCACGGTAACGGAATCCGTACGCTGTACGGCCATCTGAGCGCTATTTTGGTTACGCAGGGTCAAACCGTAAACC
>CAVGTH010000162.1:0-2858 GCA_963632045.1 Roseburia faecis
GTTCATTGACGGCAACGGACGTACAAGCAGATTGCTTATGAATGATCAGCTGATGTCACAAGATTTTTTGCCCGTATCTGTTGACAAGGAAACAAGGCTTGGTTACTGCAAAACAAAAAACCTGCAAATCCGCTTGTATCAAGCGATTGCAGGTTTTGTTATGGTGTGGGCAGAGAACCTCGAATGGTTACGCCCCTCTTGCGGTTAGCGGTTTCTGTCATCGCCATGCGGCTCGGCACAAACCGACCGCTGCTCAAATAGCCCGAAAATGGCGTAAAATCGCCGATTTCGGGCTGTTTGATTTCATCAAATATTACAATAGATATTACAATATTACTGAAAAAAGATAAAAGCAGCTGAGATAAACTTTATATCGCGCGATTTTGGAACAAATCAGCGAATGCTCAAATCGACAAAACAATAATCGTCATTCCACTTGTTTTTTTCGTTGCCGTCATACCAGATGCATTTTTCCTTGATAAATGACGGAGGGCACACATAGTATGACTCGCCCTCTGTGAGGTGCAGTGGTCCCTGCATGTTTCTGAGGTTGTTTATCAGCGTTAGCTCAAGTTTGTTCTTGCCCTCGCGCACAAGCTCTGACACATCCGCAAAATACGGTTTCCACATAAAAGGCGGTATCTCTGTGCCGTTAATTTTTGCCTTAACAACATTGATGCCGGTTTTAGCAAATGACAGCATCATATGTTTTGTTTCGGCATGGAAAGTTTTATTTATGGTTATTTCGCCGGCAAAGAACGGGAATCCCCGGCGTTCGATATGAGAAAGCCGGATCTCATTTTTGGGCTTGGTGATTACAAATTCTCCTGAAAACCGTGCAGCATTTTTATCCAGTTCCGTAAAGCGTCCGCGCGTATCTACACCAAAGTCTCCAATAATATATATTTGTTCAAGTTCCATATCAAATGCAAGCTTATTCAATTCCGTTTCAAAATGTCTGCTTTTTTCAATATTTTCATAGACCTCGGGACTTTGAGAAAAATCTGTTTCCAGGGTAACAATGTTTTTTCCGCATTGCAGATATTTGGCAATATCCAGTTTTCGAAACGATTTATCGGCAAAATATCCACAGTCTGTTTTGTCAATTTGTTGACCGTTTACAAAAATATCAAAAATTTCAGGTGTTTCGCACCCAAGATACATGGCCGGCGCTATGTATTCTGCGGTAAATTCAAACTCACATTTTATGTGCACAGGTTTGCCGATATCGATCGCGCGGTACATTGCGTTTAGAATATACCCTTTTTCCTCTTGTAAAACGCCGTCAAAATAATACTTGCAGTAATCCAGCGTAAGTACATTTTCACTGGATTTTTCTATCGTCCAGGTACCGCTAAGATCAATTGCGGTCAGTTCCGGTGAGGAATTCGCACTGCGTCTTTCGCCGAAATCATCGATAACAATCAGCGATTCGTGTCTTTTAAATGTATGATGGCCATCAAAATCAGACAGCTTTCCGGTTACGGGATCCATCCTCTTGTTACCTTTTGCAATATAGGCATGATATGAATTGTCCGTGCTGTTAACAAAGTAATATAGGTTATAGTCCCTGCATTTCCTTTGACAATACGTAATTTCCGCAATATCGATGATATCATTCGCTGTCAAATCATCAGCGGTTGTTATGATTCCTCCGTTTGCGGCAAATGTGCGAAGCAATTCTTTTGTGTTATCCAGCAAAATATCATGCGGCGGTATAATGATCTTGGAATATTCCTTTTTTCCGATGATAAGCCGATTGCCTTCAACTCTGCCATGCCGCTCCATAATAATTTCATCGCCGAGGTGGAAATTAATGTGTTTTTGCTCCAATGTTTTTATAATATCTAAAAGAGCGTCATTCACTTTCATAATATTGGTAACTTCCGATTTGTCAGCAGGATCATAATAATTTTTATCGTTGTATAAGATCCATGCGGTTGCCTGTGGATGGATAATAAGCGTATCAACGCCGTCTTCCCCTTCGGTGAGAAGCATGCCGGTACGGCTCATGGCGTCATTAAACATTTTGTAGTCCTTCCACCAGGGCTGCTGAATATACATTGCGGGCGGGTAGTCTCTTTTCCTTAAACCGCGGTTTGAGTATCCCTGAAGATGCTGACATAAAAGATTAATCCCCCGCACCATCTGATATTCATAAATCCATTTCAATTCATCATGGCTGGTATTGTGTCCGCACAGTGCAAATGTCTCTGATAACACCTGCTTTTTTCCAATCTGCCTTGCCACTGACGCGACCTGGTACGGCGTAAGCGAAGGAGTGTTATGCCGCCCCAGCCAATCCATTCCGGGTATGGTTAAATATTCATAATGCGGCATGCATGCTCCATTTGTGGTGACCTGTGTATACATATCATCCTCAAGAACAAGATGTCCTGTAAATTTTAATCCGCGCTCGGTACACCAGTCGTAGATTTGCTTCATATAGTTTTTTGAAAACAGGTTTGTAACCAATTTCCAGAATTTTACTCTTGTGTCCGTATAAGTCCCTGTTTCAAGGAATAATTCGTCTATTTTGTCAAGAAGACTCTCTCCGTAAGCTTTTTGATATTCATCCGGTATTATAAAACTCCACGGAATACCGTTTCTGGAAATTTGCGGCTCGTCGGTAAAAAAACCTTCTAAACCGTTCCCGTATTTATCGTAATACGGTTTGTATATATTTTGGATAAATGCATTGACGGCATCTGCGCTCAGCGTGTCAATGTATAAAGGGTTCACGTCATAGTAAAAATGATAACCGTTAAGATTGGTGATGGTTGTTTCGGAATTTTTTTCGCCGCATTCAAAGCGCAGATATTTCTGCTGAAACGCAAGCCCCTTTCCGTTTACAATAC
>CAVGTH010000163.1:0-1583 GCA_963632045.1 Roseburia faecis
TTTACTTATATGATACCATATTACGCATAATTCGGGAAGGCTTTTTTACAAAAAAGTGACCGCTGACTTTGACTTTGTCAGCGGTCTGAATCCATCCGCATTTAGCGGATGGATTTTTTTGGTATGACGGGCATATCAATGCTCTGTGGTGAAAGTCCACCGAGGCGTAGTTACCGACGAACGCTAATTTTGAATTGAACCGCCGTATGCCGAACGGCACGTACGGTGGTGTGAGAGAGCGATTAATTTCGCCCTACTCGATTATGTCTGTCAGCGGTAGCGATCCACGTCCGAAAGCCCGATGCCCTTATGGAGCGCAATGTTAATGCCGTTGGCAATCACGCGGGAGATGTCGTCAATGACAGAATCCACCTCTTTGGGGGCGACGATGAAGTTTCCAAATGCCGGCTTGATGGATTCGCGGATTAAGGCGTACTTGTCCTCGCCCTCCAAATCCTCCAAAAAGCGGTAAAGCGGCCGGGTGGTCTCCGCTTCGCTGCGCAGACGGCGGATCACCCAGTTGATCGAATCCCCGGCGATGGTGGCGGCATCCACTACGGTCGGTACGCCGATGGCAATCACCGGCACGCCAAGCGTGTCCCGGTTCAGCGCCTGCCGTTTGTTGCCAACGCCCTCGCCCGGTGTAATGCCGGTGTCGGAAAACTGAATGGTGGTGTTGATGCGCTCTACCTTGCGTGAGCAAAGCGCGTCAATGGCGATAACCAGCTTTGGCTGAATCCGATCGACCAATCCCTTGACGATTTCGCCGGTCTCGACCCCGGTCAGCCCCAGAACACCGGGGGCAATCGCGCTGACCGGGCGGATGCCCTCATCGATTTCGTCCGGGATATATTCCTTTAAATGACGGGTAATCATGAGGGAATGAATCACCTTTGGCCCCAGTGCGTCGGCGGTGATGTTCCAATTGCCGAGCCCGATCACCAGAACGCTGTCGTTTTCGTCCGTCAAATAGCGGCGCGTAATGGATTGCAGCTCCTTGGCGCAGACGCGGCACATTTTTTCATAAATCTCCTGCTGTCCGTAAAAGCGCGCCGGCATCTCGGCGGTGATGTAGCGCCCCGGTTCTTTTAAAAGCGCGTCGGCGCCCTCTTTCGAGGTCACGTGGACTCTGGTGATGTGAATCATTCCGTCAATATCTTCGGATTCCATCGATACGCCGGAGATTTCGCGGCGTGTGCCCTGTACCTCTGTCAGCATCTCTCTTGCCTCAACGGCCAAATCGCATCGTACATTTTGCGGCATGACAATGCCTCCCTTCTGTGATTAGAATGCCCGAATGCGCCGCAGTTTATTTACGAAGTTACGCTGTTTTCGCTTGACCTGACTCCCGTGCGCCTTGCCGAAAAGGGAAATCATCCGGCTGCGGCTTATTTTTTTCGCCCCAATTTTTCATAATATCAAAAAAATCGGGAGAAAGCCTTGCGCTTTTTCGCCCTGTTTGCTACAATAAGGGACGGGCATCTTGCACGATTGCGGCGCACCTTGCCCGATTTTTGGAGGGAAACAACAATGCTTGCATATTTTTTCACAGTAGATCAGCAAATCCTCACCATGTTTTTGAT
>CAVGTH010000163.1:1593-2803 GCA_963632045.1 Roseburia faecis
GGTTTTGACCGAGCACGGCCTTGCCGAACTGTCCCAGCTGCTTTTAAAAATCGTAACGCCCATGGTGCTGCTGACCTCGTTTCAGCGTGAATTTTCCAAGGAAGTCTTTTTCGATTGGGTCGTGATGTTGTTGGTGAGTGCGCTGCTTTATGCGGTGCACATTCTGGCGGTTAGGATTGTCTATCGAAATATCGATGCGCCCCACTGTGCCGAGAGCCGGCTGGCCGTGGCTTTTCCGAATAACGGGTTTATGGCGATTCCGCTCATGCTGGCGCTTGCCGGCGAAACCGGCGTTTTTTTGGGATCGACCAACATTATTTTGTTAAACATTCTGTTCTGGACTTACGGCAGCCGCACGCTTGCGCCGAGCGAACCGATCCGCACCAGGCAGATTCTGCAAAATCCCGGACTGATTGCGGTGGTGCTGGGACTGCTTTTGCTGTTTTCGCCCGTCAAGCTGCCGGAGCCGATTTATCAGGCGGTATACCAGATCGGCTTTTTAAATACGCCGCTTGCGATGCTGGTGCTGGGCGGATTTTTGGCACAGGCGGATTTAAAGGCCATTTTTAAAACGCCGGCCTATCTGCGGCTGAGCGCCCTAAAACTGCTGGTGCTTCCCTGCATTCTGATCGGCCTTTTGTATCTGCTGCCGCTGAGCCGCGAGGTTAAAATCGTTGCGGCCATCTGCTCGGTCACGCCGACCGCGACGGCGGTGTCGATGCTTGCCAATGTCTATCATCGCGACGTTTCATTCGCGTCCGGCGCGGTCGTGATTACCACTTTGATTTCGGCGGTGAGCATTCCGGTGATGATGACGCTGGCAAAAATGATCCTGCAATTTTAAAAAACCGTGCAGATAGTGAATTTTTTAACAAAAAAATTCCAAAAAACTCTTGATAAATTTTGTCATTTGGGTTACAATGAAAAAGACGGAGCGATCCGCGTGATGTTTGTATAAAATCATCCCCCGTTGGGGAGTTTAATATCTTTTTTGGAGGTCTTAGCATGAACAAAAAAACGGTAGACGACATTTCGGCAAAAGGAAAGAAGGTCTTGGTTCGCTGCGATTTTAACGTACCGATCAAGGACGGCAAAATCACAGACGAAACCAGAATCAAGGGCGCACTTCCGACCATTCAAAAACTGATTCAGGTCGGCGCAAAGGTCATCCTCTGCTCTCACATGGGCAAGCCCAAGGGTGAGCCGAAGC
>CAVGTH010000164.1:0-2794 GCA_963632045.1 Roseburia faecis
TTTACTTATATGATACCATATTACGCATAATTCGGGAAGGCTTTTTTACAAAAAAGTGACCGCTGACTTTGACTTTGTCAGCGGTCTGAATGAGACGGATAAGTCCGTCTCATTTTTTGCGCTCTGTTTCCGTCAGGTCTTTGATTACCTCGCCTGCGATGATAAGCCCAACAACCGAGGGCACAAACGATACGCTGCCCGGAACCTGCCGGCGGGCGGCACAGGTTCGTGCCGAACCGGGCGGACAGATGCAGTTTTCTTTGCAGCTGTTTGCCGGGTCATCGAGCGGCCGCATCGGTTTTTCTTTGGAATAAACCACCTTAAGGTGCGGAATATTCCGCTTTTTTAACTCAGCGCGCATGACGCGTGCCAGCGGACAAACCGAGGTCTGATAGATGTCCGCTACCTGAAAGGCGGTAGGGTCAAGCTTGTTGCCGGCGCCCATAGAACTGATGAGGGGCGTCCCGGCACGGTGGCAGTTTACGGCAAGCTCAATCTTGCCGGTGACGGTGTCGATGGCGTCCACCACATAATCGTAGTCCTTAAAATCAAATAACGCGGCAGTCTCCGGCGTATAAAAGGTGCGGTACATCTGCACCTGAAGCTGCGGATTGATGGAAAGCATGCGTTCTTTGGCAACGTCTACCTTATATTTGCCAACCGTATCCCCGGTCGCATAGATCTGGCGGTTGATGTTGGTCAGACAAACCTTGTCATCATCGATAACGGCGATGCTGCCGATGCCGCTCCGCACCAAGGCCTCTGCGGTAAATCCGCCGACGCCGCCGATGCCAAAAACGGCAACGCGTGCGGCGGTCAGCTTTTCCATCGCTGCACGGCCAAGTAAAAGTTCTGTTCTTGAAAATCGATTTTGCATAAATCCTCCGTTTCATGTTTCGCGATTTTGATGTAGCCAACAAAGGGAACGGCTCTCTCAAATTTTTCTTTTCGGACGGGATCGGATTTGGCGGATCATTCAGTGTGCGCAGCCACGTTTCCAATGTCGGTAACAATCCGGTAGCCGGCGCTTTGTACGCGTTTTTCCAGGCAGCCGCGGCATTGCGCCGCCTCGTCTCCGGTGCAGATTTTGTTTTCATACAGGGTATAATGTTTTCGCACATCGACCGGAGAAAGATTGGGCATGACAACGTTTGCCCCTGCCTTTAAGCCCATTTCCCGTCCGTTTGGGTGAATGGTGCCGAGCGCGGTTGTAGAAGGGATCAGCGCGTAGGGAAAGAGCAGCCGTAAAATGGCAATCAGCCGCAGCGTCATGGGAAGGGATCCGTTTTCGTAATTGCGAAACGGGGTATTGTGGTGGGTGAGATATGGCCCAATCCCGATCATATCCGGCTGCAGCTCTTTTAAAAACCTAAGGTCTTCCCATAGGGTTTCATCCGTTTGAAACGGACTGCCCACCATAAAGCCGGAACCAACCTGATACCCGATTTCCTTTAAATCAAAAAGGCATTGTTTTCGCCGTGCAAGGGACATTCCGTGCGGATGCAGCCTGGCATAATGCGCGGCATCCGCGGTTTCGTGCCGGAGCAGGTAGCGGTTCGCCCCTGCGCGAAAATAGGCAAGATAGCTTTCGCGGCTCTTTTCGCCGATGGACAGCGTGATTGCGCAGTCGGGATACCGGCTACGAATCCTCGATACAATGCGGCAAATCATCGCGTCTGTGTAAAAATCATCCTCGCCGCCCTGAAGAACAAAGGTACGAAAACCAAGCGCATAGCCTTCCTTGCAGCAGGCGTCAATATCGTCCTCGCTGAGCCGATAACGGACGGCGTCTTTGTTATCGCGGCGGATTCCGCAGTAAAAGCAGTTGTTTTTACAGTAGTTGGTAAACTCAATTAGGCCGCGGATAAAAACCTTGTCGCCGTAGTATTTGCGACGCTCCCGGTCCGCGCGGCGGAAGAGTTCGGCCTCGGCATCATCGGCGTGCAAAAGCGCGGTAAGCGATTCTTGGTCGATCGTGCGCGTCCTTTGCAGCGCGTCAATTTGTTCCGTGATCGTTTTCATAGCAGTCCTCACAGCTTCTCATTGCTTCAATTGTTTTTTGAATCAGATTGCCCAGTTCCCAGCCGAGCATCTCGGCACCGCGTTCAATCACTTCACGGGAGCAGCCGGCGGCAAACTTGGCGTTTTTATACTTCTTTTTGACGGATTTCAGTTCCAGATCCATCACGCTTTTTGAGGGGCGCATCAGCGCGACGGCACCGATCAGCCCGGTTAATTCATCCACGGCGTAGAGAACCTTTTCCATCTCGTGCTGCGGCATAATGTCCACCGTCAGCAAATAGCCGTGACTGGCTACTGCATGAATCAGCGCGTCCTCGGCGTCATGCTCCTTTAAAATTTCCTGCTCCTTAATGCAGTGCTGATCCGGGAACTGCTCAAAATCCAAATCGTGCAAAAGTCCTACAATGCCCCAGAAATCAACCGCATCGGCATATCCGAGCTTTTCGGCAAAATAGCGCATAACACCCTCAACGGTCAGGGCGTGCTTTAAGTGAAACGGTTCCTGATTATATTGTTTTAAAAGATTCCATGCTTCCTCGCGGGAAAATGAATGTGCCATATCTATGCCTCCTATCGCATTGATACCTTATTTTATCACGCGGCAGAGGGGGTTGTCAAGGAAGGAGAGGAAAAAACCGAGTGATTTTATAGGTTATAAAAAAACAGACGGGAATTTTCCCGTCTCAGACCGCTGACAAAGTCAAAGTCAGCGGTCACTTTTTTGTAAAAAAGCCTTCCCGAATTATGCGTAATATGGTATCATATAAGTAAA
>CAVGTH010000165.1:0-2720 GCA_963632045.1 Roseburia faecis
TTCATTTTTCCTCACACTCCCTCACTAATTTACGCAGCATGCGGATATCCCGTCTGCGCTCTG
The DNA here is from genome assembly GCA_963632045.1 of Roseburia faecis. Lineage (GTDB taxonomy): Bacteria > Bacillota > Clostridia > Monoglobales > Monoglobaceae > Ructibacterium. Next base: position 64 of record CAVGTH010000165.1, read on the forward strand.
AAATGACCCGGCACAGTCTGCCGCGCTCCAGCAGTAAATACAATACCGCCGCAAACAGCGCCGCCGTCAGCATCGTCAATATCATCGTTAACATTTTGTATCAGTCTCCTTTTCTTGCCGCGCAAGTTCTTTGTGCGCAACCTCCAGCAACAGATTCATCGCGTTAAGCCTTTTAGTTTGCCCCGTATGAAAAAACACTTTGCGGATACCTCTTGCTATTTCGACCGCCTCATCCAGCGTCATCGTTTTTACCATGGCAATTCCTCCTTTGATTTTGTGATCGTGACCTCCGTCCGCGGATTTTCCTTGTCGTACATGACCCGGCTCCCGTCTGTCGATACCACAACGCGGCAGTTGTCGTCCGCGATTACACCATACTTCACCAGCACATCCATCAGCGCCGATTCCAGGTTGGTGATATCCACTTTCCGCCGTGCCGGCATAAAGTAGAGCGCCCGGATGTTCACCGGCTCAGAAATCGCAAGCGGCTTTAAAAACCACCCTGCGTCATGCTCATACCGCCGATACTGCGCGGACGGGATCAGCATCGGCCTTTTGCCGTTTCCCACAATCTGCATACTGTTCTTTTTGGTGACCGGCGGAAGTTTGATCGTCAGCTTGATTTCATCCATCCCTATGTACCTCTCAGACCAGACTGTCCGCACACTGTATTTCGCACGACAGTGCATTGATCCTATGCATTGTGCGGTATTCCGAAAGCGCCTCGTCAAACAGCTTATCGCAAAATTCCTTTGTCAGCGCCTCTTTCGGGTACTTTCTGCACTTGATCAAAAACATGAATGCAATATCCTTTACCGTATTGTACATTTCGATTCCTCCTCATTGTTCAAAGTGTCACGACCGCTTGGGTGCGATAGTTCTTTTTGGCATCGTCTTTGATGTTCAGCGCATAACCGCCGGGCGTTGCCATCTCGTAGATTCTGCCGCCGACCGCCGCGTCAATCTCCAGGATCTCGCCGATCAGCCGCTCGCTGGACAAAACGGTGATCCGTCCGCCGTTATAGCGATCGTTTAAAATCTCAAACGCCAGGTTAATATCCGCCGTAGTCGGCCGCGGCACCTCGCCCATCTGGTTCTTTCCCATCTTGAACAGATCGTCAATGTAGAGGATATCCACCTTTTTCAGCCCCTGCACGGCCTCCCGGTAGCGTTCCGGGTCATTCACCACCGACTTGATATAGCTGCTTTCGTCGCGCCACATCATATACCGTACATTTCGGTTTTGCCGCAGAAAACGGGTACAGATCGCCGTACATAGATGCGTCTTTCCCGATCCGCTCTGTCCGCCGATAAAGAACCACCGCGGCGCATCGTCTTTGACAAACCGCTCGGCCGCCGCTTTCAGCTGCTTTTGCCAGTCCTCTTTGGCTTGATATGCGGCAAAGGTATACTTCTTCATGACATCGGTTAGGCCGCTTTTCTTTGCCTTGCGGATAAAGGTGCGGATTGCCCGGCACCGGCACTGTTTATACACGGCGCGGCAGCCGTAATCATCCTCGGCCATCTCGGCAATCATGCCCCTGTCCTTGCAAAGTTCGCAGTGGTAGCCGTCAATCTCATGTTCCCGTCCGACTTCCGCATTAAAGCTTTGGACTTCCGTTTCTGCCCTTTGACGTTCCCATACTTTGTATTCTTCCGGCGTCTTGGGTGAGATGATCGTCTTGCCGCTTTTGACATCGGCCTTCAGCTTTCGCATCGCCTCGCTGAATTTGCTGATTTTCTCCTCAGAGGTAAGTACCGAGTTTTCCATAAACTTCATTAGTCCGTCCACCGCCGTCACCTCCTTTGCCGGGCTTTTTCCTGTCATCTGCGTCTTTCAGCGGATAGACGCTCTTCCAGCTATTCACAATCGAATTTTCCAGCAGCTGCTTTTGCCGCGCTATGTTCTCCGGCTCTAAGGTGCAGACTTTATCGATCAGCATCCGCAGCGCACGGTCTGTCAGCGGCGCCTTAATCAGCTTCCGCATCTTGATGTACTCGTAATACAGATTCTTTAATTCTTCATCCTCGATGTCGGCCAGAATCCGGTCATAGCCGCCCTGCGGCCTTGCGTTCTTCTTTTTTGCATTTGGCGGATCAGCTGACGGCACATTTTCTTTTTTATCTTTTTCTTTTTTATAGTCTTTGTCTTTATCTTTATCTTGTCTTAGTCTTTGTCTAGTTAATAGACCACCATCTGTACCACCATCTGTACCACCATCTGTACCACCATCTGTACTACTATCTGTACTACTATCTGTACTACTATCTGTACCACTGTACAAAATTTTGATGTGAAAACTCGCTGCCGCAGTGCCGTTTGAAGTAAAATCAATCAGTCCTTTTTGCTTTAAAACGTTTCTTGCTTTGATTACTCCGTTTTTGGATAAGCCTGTATATAATTCCAATGTTCGGATTGCCGCCGTAAACCATTTTGACCATTGGCACTTATTGTTTATATGCATCAGCGCATACCATAAAGCAATTTGGCCGGGTGCTAAATTGTTCGTTAGCAGCAATTCATTGAACTTCAGAATCTGACTTATGTATTCCATCGGTTGATCCTCCTGTTGTGTTTCCTACATCGTATCATGAATCGGAGTGACACTGCGTGCCATGTCAATCCGGTATCGCTTGTATGTCACGATCTCGCCGTA
>CAVGTH010000166.1:0-2710 GCA_963632045.1 Roseburia faecis
AATAGCCTTCAAGGGTTATTCCCTATTTTTTTGCCAATTATTATTTTACACTAATCAAACTATGTATCTTGGGATAATACGTATTTCGATTGCAAAGGGTAAAACAATATTACGTCAATAAAAATCATTTGTGTATTTTCTTTACAAACCGATATATAAGAGATATAATAACCATAAAAGCTCCGGCTTGCATGAGGAGAATTTTATATGAACTATGAAAGAATTTTCTGCATAAAAAATCGGAACGGAGCAAAGTCCGTTCCGATGTGGAGCAGGCGATGGGAATCGAACCCACAACCTCAGCTTGGGAAGCTGATGTTTTGCCACTAAACTACGCCTGCATGGCTACCTCTTCAGTATAGCACGACAAGCGGATTTTGTCAAGACAGGCGGCAAAAAATGATACGTGTTTTCGGTGAACCGAAAGCGGAAGTCCGTTTCCCGAAAGAAAAACTTAAGCGGTTCCCTTTCGGTTAACGAGAAAAATGCCGGCGCAGACCAAAATCAGCGAGGCAAGGTACTGCCAATGCAGAATATCCTCTTTTAAGAAAATGGCGGAAAGCAGCGTGCCGAATACCGGTATGATAAAGTTAAACACGCCGAGACTGCCGAGCGGACAACGCTGCAGCAGAGAGGACCAGATGGTAAAGGCCAGCGCGGAGAGCAGCGCCAGATAGCAAAGATCCAGCACGCCCGTGACGGTCGGCGTATGCAGCCTTCCGCCGCCGGCAAAGCCGATGATGATTAAAAACGCCCCGCCAAGCAGAAGGTTATAGCCGGTGACCGATGCGGGATCGTCCGTTTGTACCGCCTTTTTGCTCATCGCAGAACCTGCGACAAAGCATGCGGAGGCAATCAGGATAAAGCCTTCGCCAAAAAAGGAGAACCCGGCATTGGAATTTTGAAACGTGACCAGTATGACACCCAAAAACCCGACCAGACAGCCCAATCCCTTTTGGATCGTCAGCTTGTCACCTTGGTATAAAAAGTGCGCAAGCAAAACGGACATAAAGGTCGTTGTCGAATTAAAGATCGACCCGTTTGAGCCGGTGGTATGAGAAAGGCCGATATAGAAAAAGATGTATTGCAGCATGGTGTAGATCAAAGCCATCCATAAAACAAGAGCGCGGTTTTCTTTTTTAATCCGCGGCAGGGCATGCTGCTTTTTTGCGGCAAGACAGAGAACCATAACGCCTGCGGCAAAAAAACGAATCCCGGCGAACAAAATTTTAGAAAACAGATGGTCGCCGATCTGAAACAGGGCATAGCCGCTTTTGATGGCCGGGTATGCGCTGCCCCAGAGAATATTGCAAAAGATTGCAAGCAGAATGGCAGAGGCGGACAGTGTACTTTTTGACGGTGTTTTTGACGATGGTTCCATAAAGTAACCTTCCTTTCCCGATGAAAAGCAAATTTTCCGATCGGCGCCGCATGGGAATGCTGCGGCAAGTTTCCTTTTTCTTTATCGAATCATGGAGGACAGATTCTGCATAATGCTTCCGGCGATATCCGGACGGTTCATGGTATAAATATGCACATGGTTGACGCCGCTTGCAAACAGGTCGATCATTTGCTCGGTGGCGTAAGCGATGCCGGCCTGTTTCATCGCCTCCGGCTGATCGGCAAAGCGATCCACAATCATGCGGAACCGCCGCGGCAGCGCGGTGCCGGACAGGCTTAAAATACGTTTAATCTGTTTGGCGTTGGTAACCGGCATGATCCCGGCTATGACCGGAACCTGAATCCCGGCGCGCAGCAGCCGGTACATAAAGTGATAGAGAATGTCGTTGTCAAAAAACATCTGGGTCGTCAGAAAATCACAGCCGTTTTCTACCTTACGTTTTAATTGTTCAATGTCAAAATCTAAGGACAAAGATTCGGGATGTCCGTCCGGGTAGCAGGCGCCGCCGATGCAGAATCCGCCAAAATCCCGGATTTCTTTCATCAAATCGCTGGCGTGATGAAATTGGGTGGACAGCGCAAGTCCGCTGTCCTGCGGCAGATCGCCGCGCAGCGCCAGAATATTTTCGATGCCGTGCTCTTTTAAATTGGTTAAAACCTCACGGATTTTCGGCCGTTCGGACGCAATACAGGTCAGGTGTGCCAGCGCCGTGACGCCGTTGACGTTTTGCACCTCATTGGCAAGCTCTAACGTGTTGGCGGCGTTGGTGCCGCCGGCGCCGTAGGTCACGCTCATAAAATCCGGGCGCAGCGCTGCCATCTCGTGCACGATATTTTTTGCGTTATCCAGTGCGCCGCCCTGCTTTGGCGGAAACAGTTCACAGGATACGGTAATCTTCTTTGACTTTAATAAATCGTTGATTTTCATGATGATTCGCTCCTTTTTGCCATCATACCACATTTTGCGGTCAAAAGCAAGGAAAATCCCCGCAAAAACCATGGAAAACAGGCGAAATCACAGGGACGGCGCATGTGGAAACGGAAAAATGAAAGCAAACTGTAATATTTTTGTGATTTGGTTTATGGTATAATATGATAGAAAATAGGGTTCTTGCCGTTTCGTCTCTTTTGGCAAAACGGCAGGACAGAGCATAGAAGGGGTGCGATAGCGTGGCACAAAAGACAAAGGGAAAGGAAAGCGCGCGCAAGAGCAGTGCGCCGCCGCAAAAAAGCCGTGCGGCAAAGCCGGCCGCCGGCGGAAAAGGGTCGGCAAAAAAGTCCGGTCAGGCCGCCGCAGCGCGCAGTGCTG
>CAVGTH010000167.1:0-2708 GCA_963632045.1 Roseburia faecis
CTACCTTAATTCAGCACAAAAGCCGGGAGCAAATTGCCCCCGGCTTTGTTTATTTATCCAATTGCAGGATTAGATCGCATGTTCTTCCGCCGCGCCGGTTTCTGCATTTTCATCATTATGGTAAGTCGGATAAACCTCAATATTATTATACTGGGGCATACCGGTACCGGCCGGTACCAATTTACCGATAATAACGTTCTCTTTTAAGCCGATCAGCGGATCCTTTTTGCCCTTAATCGCAGCATCAGTCAGGACACGGGTCGTCTCCTGGAAGGATGCGGCCGACAGGAAGGATTCAGTTGCAAGCGCAGCCTTGGTAATACCCATCAGCACCGTAGAAATGGTTGCAGGCTGCTTGCCCTCTGCCTCCATCTGACGGTTGATTTCTTCCACCTCATAGATATTAACCAAAGACCCGGTCAGGAGGCCGGTATCGCCGGCATCCTCAACCTTAACCTTATGCATCATCTGACGAACGATAACCTCAATATGCTTATCGTTGATATCAACACCCTGCAGACGGTATACGCGCTGCACTTCCTGGATAAAGTAGTTCTGCACGGCGGTCGATCCCATAATCGCCAAAATATCGTGCGGATTGATAGAACCCTCGGTCAGCGGTGCGCCGGCCTCTAAATCCTGGCCGTCGCGTACTTTAATACGGGAACCAAACGGAATGAGGTAGGTTGCCGTCTCACCGGTTTCTGCGTTGGTGATGATAACTTCGCGCTTATTATTTACCTCAGCAATCTGGACTCTGCCGGATATCTCGGAAACGATGGCAACACCCTTCGGGCGTCTTGCCTCAAACAACTCCTCGACACGCGGAAGACCCTGCGTAATATCGTCACCTGCGACACCGCCGGCGTGGAACGTACGCATGGTAAGCTGGGTACCCGGCTCACCGATCGACTGCGCGGCGATGATACCAACGGTCTCGCCGACATCAACCGGTCTGCCGGAAGCTAAGTTGTGGCCGTAACATTTTGCACATACGCCAACCTTGCTGCGGCACTTTACAACCGAGCGAATCTTGACTTCCTGGATGCCGGCCTGAACGATCTGTTTTGCCTGCTCCATCGAAATCATTTCGTTTTCTTTTACAATAATCTCGCCCGTCTTGGGATGAACGATATCTTCCGTAACCGTTCTGCCCTCCAAGCGGTCAATCAACGGCTCGATAATTTCGTTGCCGTCGCGGATATCGCGAACCACAATACCGTCACGGGTGCCGCAATCCTCTTCGCGGACAATGACATCCTGCGAAACGTCAACCAGACGTCTGGTCAGGTATCCGGAGTCGGCGGTACGCAGTGCGGTATCGGTCAAACCTTTCCGGGCACCGTGTGTAGAAATAAAGTATTCCAGCACGGTCAGACCTTCACGGAAGTTTGACTTAATCGGAATCTCGATCGTACGGCCGGAGGTGTCCGCCATCAGACCACGCATCGCTGCCAGCTGACGAATCTGGTTCACGCTACCGCGGGCACCGGAGTTCGCCATCATGTAAATCGGGTTCAGCTGTTTCAGGTTTGCCATCAGGGCATCGGTTACCTTATTGGAAATCTCCGACCAGATATTGATGACATGACGGTACCGCTCTTCGTCCGTCAGGAGACCGCGGCGGTACTTTTTCATGATCTGATCGATGCGCTCTTCCGCCTCGGCAAGGAACTGTTTCTTTGCCTCCGGAATCTGCATATCGTCTACGCAAACCGTAATTGCACCGATGGTGGAATATTTATAACCCATTGCCTTGATATCATCCAGCAGCGTCGCCGTTTCGGTGATGCCATGGATTTTAATGCTGGCGTTGATAATCTTACCGAGCAGTTTTTTATCGACACCGGGTTCTACATTGTCATTGATAATTTCTTTTACCGGCGGCTTTTTCAGAATATTGTCGCCGATTTCCAGATCCAGCTCGTGATTCGGATCCGTTCTGTCTACAAATCCCAGATCCTGCGGAATCTTCGAGTTGAAAATCAAACGGCCGACCGTAGCATCAATCAGCCCGGTCTTTTCCTCTCCGTTTACGGTGCGTGTAATACGAACCCGAATCGGAGCATGCAGACCGACCGCGTGGTTGGTATAAGCCAAAACCGCCTCATCATAGGAGGAGAACACTTTACCGGTGCCGATTTCGGTATCGTCTTTTAACGTCAGGTAGTAGCTGCCGAGAACCATATCCTGCGTCGGCACGGTAACCGGCTTACCGTCCTGCGGCTTAATCAGGTTGTTGGCGGAAAGCATCAAAAATCTTGCCTCTGCCTGTGCCTCTGCCGACAAGGGAAGGTGAACCGCCATCTGGTCACCGTCAAAGTCCGCGTTAAACGCCGTACATACCAGCGGATGCAGTTTCAGCGCCTTGCCTTCAACCAGAACCGGCTCAAACGCCTGGATACCCAGTCTGTGCAGGGTAGGCGCACGGTTCAACAGAACCGGGTGTTCGGAAATAACATCTTCCAGAACGTCCCAAACCTCCGGGCTGACACGTTCTACCATCCGCTTTGCCGATTTGATATTATGTGCCAGGCCATCGGCAACCAAACGCTTCATCACAAAGGGCTTAAACAACTCCAGTGCCATCTTCTTGGGAAGGCCGCACTGATAAATCTTCAATTCCGGGCCTACGACGATAACCGAACGGCCGGAATAGTCAACACGCTTACCCAAAAGGTTCTGACGGAAACGTCCCTGTTTACCCT
>CAVGTH010000168.1:0-2663 GCA_963632045.1 Roseburia faecis
GCACTGTACTTGTTACAAAAAACCCCACTTATTCAGGTGGTATCAGTGAGCTCAGCAAGGGCGCCAGAGTGACGGTTTTGGAGCCTTATGTTGTTGGAGAAGATGACAGAAAATTTCATAAAATCCAGCTTTCGGACGGCACGGTCGGATATGTCCTTGCCTATACAACGGCGCGGGAAACAACGCCGATCCTTGAGGCCGGCGAGACCGCCGAAGAGGAGTTAAATAAGCAATGGGCGTCTTCCGATACCGACAAGTATCAGCACGCAATCGAGATGACGTTTCTTTCCGATTACATCTACGGCGGTAGCAAAACAACCGAAGGCCAGGAGAGAAATTTCTACGCTAAGGTGCCGACGGAATGGATAAGACATGACCGCCCCGCTTCGTTGCCGCTTGTGGGAATGGCTGTTTTGCATATCGGCGATGAGGGAAAAATCGGTTCGGTAAAAGCCTCATTCTATCCCGGCAATCCGCCGATGAACTATCATATCAGAAGACTTGATGAACTTAAGGAAATAGGGTATGATCCCCCGTTTGCTGAATGGACCAGAACAGATGCATTCGCGAACACCGCGTTTTATGCCACCACAACGAGTGAATTTGAGGTTGTTGCCTATAACGAGGATTGGGTTGCCGTATGGAGCGAAGGCGGCGTTGACGAATCGCGCGGTACAATCAGACAGTGCGGCGAGAAAGACGGTACCGCATTCACAAGCTGGAAGCCGGCGGTATATTTCTTCCCGAGAAAAAATTGTTATATTTTAGATATTAACAATCAGGTATCAACGGCTCCGAAAATCGAGGGGGTAGGCAAAGCAACCGGTCTTTTGATGGTTAAGACCACTCCCGATGATACGGATTATGTAAAATCGGGCGTGATTAAAATCAACCAATCGCTCCAGATCGTAGATGCCACTCCGCAGAACGGTCATTATAAGATTTACTACAAAAAAGGTCTTTATTATGTTGAAGCAAAGTATGTGAATATGCAGCTTGCAAACACCGAAAAACCGACCACGCAGTACAAAGCAATCGCGGCCGTCGACTGTGATATTTCTGACGGGTCTTCGGTTGTCGGTTCGGTGAAAAAAGGCGCAGCAATCGATGTTATCGAGATGGACTATGACGGGACAAATTCAAAAATCTGGTTCAACTCAAAGATCTGTTACATTCCGACAAGCAATCTCGATGAGCTCACTAAAACCCTGTCCGCAGCAGACACGGCAGCACTCGGCGCACCGATCGGCGTTTTGTCCGTAGATACGCCTTGGGGCGAATGGGGCGCACTGACTTACTCTGCTGAGGGACTTGCAAAGCTGAAAGAGTACCGCTTCGGATATATCAACGCTGATGAGAATAAGATGTTGGAGTACGTCGAGTGGGTAAGTTCAAACAACGGTGATATCAATAAAATACACGACAGAGAATGGGTAAATGTATACGGTATCGAAGAATTTTCGTTTGACCGCGACGCGGATATGAAGGATATACCCGGCGTAGATCCTTCCGATATAGATCCTTGGATTATAACAGGAAAAATCTATACAATCTTCTATGATGGAGAGATTCGCTACCTGGTTCACGAGGATGATATGCACGATACGTTTACCTATTATCCCGGAAACGGATTCAGCAAAAACTCTGTTGCAAAAACGCAGACTGTTTGCCTGGACGGCCGCAAATTTGACACCGTCGCATATAACATCGATGACAACAACTACTTTAAACTCAGAGATATTGCAAAAATTCTTGACGGAACCATCAAGACCTTTGACATTAAGTATGACGGTGCAACAAATTCTATTGATATGCTGAGTTTTTATGATTACACGTCGGTCGGCGGTGAATTAACACCGGGGGACGGCGCCGAAAGAACAGCTCTTTCATCATCGGCATTTTTAACGCTTGACGGTGTGCCGATTAAAGCAACCTGCTACAATATTAATGACAATAATTATTTTAAGCTTCGCGATATCACAGACGCGCTGGATTGCCGCGTCGAATGGGACGAAAGCACACAGATAATTTGGGTCATCCCTGCCAGAACCGCATATGATGATCCGGATGAGATAGTGGGTTGATTTTTTGAATATACGATAGCCAAAAGGGACGGAGCGGGAAAATCCCTCGTTTTGTGTAAACCTCAAAATTGGCTCCAAAATGATAATATAATCTGAGTAGTTTTTGCGGGCTGAAGGCCGAATTATGGCTTTCAGCCCTTAGCTATAATTTAGCATAAAATTTTGGCATGTCAAGGGCGCCCTCGTAGGAGGGCGTTTATTTCACCCTTGATTTGACGACTGTTTTATGCTACTGCGGTAATCTATCGGCAAAGAATATTTCAAGCTGCGAGTGGATTTGGACCTGCCGCCATCAAAACGGTTGCTGCGCCCATAGATACACCGGCAAGATAAATAGGAATATTTTTGCCGCAGCGACCAATCGCCCAGTATATCCAGTCTACACAATCATATCGTTCCGTAAGCCCCAGACCGATATACTGACCGCCGCTTTCGTTTTGTCCTCTTTGTTCTGCATACAAAACGCTGAAGTTATTGGCATGCCAAAACTCGGAAATGACTCCGAAATCATAATTCCAGCACGAACGCCAGCCGTGAAAAGCAATAATTATTCTTTGCGCTTTGTCGCAGGGGAAGAAG
>CAVGTH010000169.1:0-2660 GCA_963632045.1 Roseburia faecis
AAGACACCGCCCTTTCACGGCGGTAACAGGGGTTCGATTCCCCTCGGAGTCACCAAGCGGATAAGCAACAGTCAATTTGGCTGTTGCTTATCATGTATTACCACTAAATTTTCGCCGGCAAGACCGTTATTAAGATGCGTCTGTCGGTGTGAAATTTCGGCGTGCTTTGTCCAAGTGTTTTATATACGGGAGATAACGCGCTTTAAACCTCAGGCCGGTGAAACGGATTTTTACCATCGTTTAGATTGCAGTTTCCGGTCGGATTACAATAAAAGATAAGGACCTTTAGCTCAGTTGGTTAGAGCAACCGGCTCATAACCGGTCGGTCCGGGGTTCGAGTCCCTGAAGGTCCACCAAAAATCGGCAAGTACGGTTTGTGCTTGCCGATTTCATTTTTATACGTTTTTCTTATGGCGTAAAATTGGCGTAATTTTTTCGGCCGTTATTGGGAAGATTCCGTCTTTCTTTGCATTTAAGGTGCCGTTTTGCTTATCATCCATATTGTATCGATTTTTATGTTAAAATACGATAGAATTTTAATATTACCACATTTTCGTCTTATGTGATATAATGATAGTGCAGAGGTGAAAGTATGGGAATTTTCGTAAATGCACTATCCATTGTATCGGGTTCTTTTTTTGGTGATGTTTGCAGAGCACGTATCAAACTGAGAAACTTTACAGTGCTTAGCATCAGTATTATGATTATCCGTTTGGTCAGCTTATTTTAAAAAGTATCATTGATTTTCCGTTTGCGATTATGTTTGGGATCAGCTATGGAAAAAAGGTGGCCTTTTCGACGATTCCCGTGGCGGGCATCCAGATTTTAATTGCGGCATTGGCGATGGTTTTCGGGCAGTTCCTGGATACCTCCGTGGTGAAGCAATTATGTGCTATGGGATATATTATCCTGTTTTTTTCAGGGCTTAATTTGATTAATAAAACAAAAATCAACAATGTCAATATGATCCTGGGAATCTTCATTATTTTGATCTATCATATCATTCTTAACTTACTGAGGTGCATGTGAGATGACAATACAGCAATGCAAATATGTATTGGAAATATTAAAGCGAGGCGCCTTTAACGAGGCGTCAAAGGCGTTGTTTGTGGCACAATCGAGTCTGTCGGCAAGTGTAAAGTCGCTGGAGGAAGAATTACATATCAAAATTTTTGAACGCTCCAACAGCGGCATTTACCTCACGGGCGACGGCGCGGAGTTTGTTCGGTATGCCTCTCATATTGTAAAGCAGAATGACTTGGTGTTGGAACAGTACAGAGGCGGTAAGGTATATCAAAAACTGCGGATTGTGACGCAGCATTATGATTTTGTAGCCGATGTGTTCAGCAAGATGCTGAATGCACTGGCGAATGATGCCTATCGGCTGGTTTTAAAAGAAACGAGAACCTATGATGTCATTAAGGAAGTTGAAAATGGTCTTAGCGATGTGGGGATTATCGCGATCAAAAATGCAGATTATGACATAATGAATCGGTTTTTGTCCCATAAAAGAATCGCGTTTCATCTGATTTTAAAAGCGTCGCCGCATATCTTTGTCAGAAAAGACCATCCGCTTGCTCTTTCCAAGCATTTGACGTATGAGCAGTTGCAAAAGTTCCCCTTTGTATCCTATGAGCAAGGCGAGTACGGCGATTCTATTTTTGCAGAGGAGATTATGGAGGTATCCGATATTGCAAAGCAGATTAAAATCAGTGACAGAGCAAGCCTGATGAATGTGCTGATTACCACACAAAGCTATACCATTGGTACCGGCATTATGCCGTCAAATTTAAACGAAGGAAAAATCATCAGTATACCGCTTACAAGCGATACCTATTATAATATTGGTTATATTTTGCACACGGATCGAAAAAGATCCGTAATGACGCAAAACTTTGTAGAGATGCTGAAAGAAGAATTGACGCTATGATGCGCACGAAAATGCATTGATTATGAATGCAAAAGAGCCCGCATAGTGCGGGCTGCTTTTTTGTAGCGTAGATTTGGCGCAGTATTTTTGCGGCTGTCAAACAAAGCGCAGGCCGTTTTGCAAAAACGCAAATACCGCTTTGGACGATGGCATATGCGTGAATGCCATCGTCCTTTTTTAAAACATTCAGACAAGCCGGCTGATTGCCGGCCGGTCGCATGTCGATTCCAGGGATAGTTCGCGCTTTGCCTGATTGGATAATAAGTTTTTTTCCATAATCTCAAGGGTATGCAATGCGACACTGCCGTTTGCACAATGCGGTTTAGTGCCTTGGATAAGGCAATCTGCCATATCAGCGACGCCAAGCCCTCTGGAATTGTCCGAAAACCGGTTGATGAGCGGAACTGTGTGGAATTCGGTATCAAAACTTTGTTTCAAAAGTACCTCTCCGCCGAAGCAGTTCGGATCGGGGACAATGATACTGCCTTTCGTTCCGTAGACTTCGATTTTGGGTAAAACGGTGCCGTATGCATCAAACGAGGTTATAATATTCCCGATTGCGCCGTTTTCAAACCGTAAAAGTCCGTTGACATGGGTTTCGACCTCGACATCAATCCATGCGCCGCGTTTGGGGGTGCTTGTAATTTTTCGTCTTTTTCGTAAACAATTGCTCATGCCGGTAACGCTTTTTACGGGACCGATTAAATCGATTAGCGCCGTAATATAATAA
>CAVGTH010000170.1:0-461 GCA_963632045.1 Roseburia faecis
CTTCCGATCCGATCCGGCAGAACCCGATAAAAAAATTTTCCGAGTGCCACGGCCAAAAAGGCGGCCAAAAGCGAAATCAAACTCATAAAAAACCGGGAAAAGGGTGAGATTCTTATTTTTTTCAGTCCGTAGGCCAAACCGACACCGATGGCGTCCAGACTGAGTGACAGCGCTAAAAAAACCATAGAACGCATAAAAGCACCTCTCTTGCAAAAGTTAAAAGGGTCTCTTGTATTTTATGAGAAGAGAAAAAATGCGTGCGTCATAAATCATATCTTGTCCGCATATCTTTAAGTAGGATTCAAAAGCAAAAGCGGAGGTATCATGTATGGCAGAATATTTAGGCTTGTCGACGGAAGAAGCAGAAAAATCAAAAAAGATGGGACGCAACACCTTTACCAAACAGGAAAAAAAGACCTTTTGGCAAACATATTGGAGCAAGTTTGACGATCCGATTATCT
>CAVGTH010000170.1:471-2647 GCA_963632045.1 Roseburia faecis
CATTCCAAAAGCTCCAGGAGGAGGCGTCAAAAATTTCGTGCAAGGTCTACCGCGACGGGAATTTGACGGAACTTCCCATCACCGAACTGGTTATCGGCGACAAGGTGCTGCTGCAATGCGGCGATATGATTCCGGCAGACGGTCAAATCATCAGCGGTCACATTACGGTCGATCAGTCACCGCTCAACGGCGAGAGCAAAGAGGTTACCAAAAAGGGCGGTGATGTGCTGAAACCAAAATCACAGCTGGTAGATTTTTGGAATCCCCGGAGTCTTTACCGCGGTAGTGTCGTGTGCAGCGGTGAGTGTACCATGCGAATCGATGCGGTGGGCGATCAGACGGTTTACGGCAGAATGACAAAGGAAACCCAGACGGACGTCCCGGACAGTCCGCTCACCATAAAGCTGAGAGGGCTTGCCAAATCCATCAGCAAATTCGGCTACTTCAGCGCCATTGCCCTGGTTGTCCTGTCTTTTCTCCAAAAGGCGGTACTGGATCAGGGATTTCAGATACAGGCCACGCTCCGTTATCTGCAGGATTATGCCCAGGTTGCGTCCGATCTGGTGTCCTCGCTCATCATCGGAATCGTTGTGATTGTGGTTGCGGTGCCGGAGGGGCTGCCGCTGATGATTGCCATTGTATGCTCGATCAATATGAAAAAGATGTTAAAATCCAAGGTGCTGGTAAGAAAGCTGATCGGGATCGAAACCTCCGGCAGCGTCAATATTTTGTTTTCCGATAAAACGGGAACGATCACCAAGGGGCGCCTGGACGTGATCACGTGGATGGACGGCAGCGGAACATCGTACGATACGTTTTCTTCCCTTCCGAGCGCACTGAAGAAAATCATGGGACATTGCATCATGCTAAACTCCGCCGCCAAATTTTCAGGCAAAAAGATTATCGGCGGCAACGCGACCGAAAAGGCGCTTTTTCGTGCCATTGACCCGTACGCGATCCCGATGGAGGGGATTGATGTCACGGTAAATATCCCGTTTTCTTCCGAACGGAAATTTTCTGCGGTACAGGTTCAGGGGACGGACTGCAAAGCCTTTTTTAAGGGTGCGCCCGAATATTTGCTGCCGCGGTGCAAGCGATGCTATGACGCGGACGGAAAGGTCGTTCCGTTCTCGCATAAAAGTCAAATCGAGCGGGAGATGAACCGGCTGGCGCAAAACGCGGTTCGTTTGCTGGCACTGACCGCGGCGGACACCAAGCTGCAGGGAGAAACGCTGCCGGACGAAATGATCTTTATCGGATTTGTGGCAATCCGTGACGAGGTGCGCCGCGAAGCGCGTCTTGCTATCCAGGAGATGCAGCGCGCCGGGATTCAGGTTGTGATGATTACCGGCGACAGAAAGGAAACCGCGCTTGCGATTGCGAAGGATGCAGGGTTATACACAAAGAAGGAAGATATCGTATTATCCTCGGCGGAGCTTGACGCCATGAGCGATACGGAGATTCAAAAGATACTTCCGCGCCTCCGCGTGGTAGCCAGGGCGCTGCCGACCGATAAAAGCCGGCTGGTTCGCCTCGCACAGGAAATGAATCTGGTGGTTGGCATGACGGGAGACGGCGTCAACGATGCGCCGGCGCTGAAACGGGCGGACGTTGGCTTTGCCATGGGTTCCGGCTCTGAGGTTGCCAAGGAGGCCGGTGACATTGTTATTCTAGACGACAACTTTTTCTCAATCCGCAACGCGGTGCTCTATGGCAGAACGATTTATCACAGTATCAAACGGTTCATACAGTTTCAGCTGACGATCAATGTCGCCGCCGTTGCGATATCTATTTTAGGGCCGATTGCCGGGATAGAAAAACCGCTCAACATCTCGCAGATGATATGGACAAATTTAATGATCGATAGCTTAGCCGCGATCGCGTTCGGCGGCGAACCGGCATTAAAACGGTTTCTGCTGGAACGGCCAAAGCGCCGGGATGAGGCAATTTTGGATAGCAAGATGTGGAGCGCGATTATATGGAATGGTTTCTATATCTCCGCGCTGAGTCTGGTGATCTTTATCTCGCCGAAGATTCACCAGTGCTTTCGCCCGGCGGAGAGCGACATCTATTTTTACACAGGCTATTTTACCTTTTTTATCTTTATCGGTATCTTTAACGCCTTTAACGCACGCACGGACAGCATTGATCTTATGGAAAACCTCGCGCTTAACAA
>CAVGTH010000171.1:0-2641 GCA_963632045.1 Roseburia faecis
GGCAAAGGCTGAGACCGTGCCGTCCGCGTCTCCGCCCGGCACATAGATTTGATATTTCGGATTGTCCAAAAGCCGTTCCTGCCCTTCGCGGCTGCGCCGCTCCTCTCTCGGAAAACTTTCCGCAAGCAGTGCATAAACGATGTCATAATCCGACCGATTCAGTTTTTTTAGCATCTTTATCTCCCTCCAATGAAAAAAAACGGCAAAGCTGTCCTTTTTTTGATTGCAGCAAACCGTAAGCCGGGTTCTGTCGCGGATGGTCATCTATCTGGGACGCACGTCACCGCACGCCTCAAGCCGCCGTTTCGGGAGATGCCGGACCGGCTTAGCCTCCCATTCAGGCGTTGCTCCGGGTGGGGTTTACACCGGCGCTATGTCACCATAGCGCCGGGTGAGCGCTTACCTCGCCTTTTCACCCTTACCTGCCGATGGCAGGCGGTTATTTTCTGTTGCACTTTCCTTAGAGTCGCCTCCACAAGCCGTTAGCTTGCACCCTGTCCTATGGAGCCCGGACTTTCCTCACATATCATTGATATGCGCAACCATCTGGTTTCCTGCTTTTATTTTGCCTGTTGATTTTAGAGAACGGTCACCTTAATCACGCCGTCAATCGCCTCCATCTCGGCAAGCACGGCCGCCTCGCAGTTGCCGGCAATGTCGATCATGGTATACGCGTTGTCGCCCTTGCTCTTGTTGAGCATGTTTTCAATGTTGACGCCCTTGCTTGCCAGTGCGTCGGTAAACTGCTTCAGCATGTTCGGGATATTTTTATGCAGCACCGTGATTCTGGTTCCCATCGCCTTGCCCATGTCGCAGGCCGGGAAGTTCACACTGTTTGTGATGTTGCCGTTTTCCAAAAAGTCTTTGAGCTCTTTGGCTGCCATCATGGCACAGTTTTCCTCACTCTCCGGAGTCGATGCACCAAGGTGCGGCATCGCGATTACATTTTCCTGCTTGAGCAGTGCCTCGCTCGCAAAGTCGGTAATATAGCAGGAAAGCTTGCCGCTCTCCAGCGCCGCAATGACATCTTCCTCGTCCACCAGCGTACCGCGCGAGAAGTTCAGCAGCCGCGCGCCGGCCTTCATGGAAGCAAACGCCTCGGAATTGAACATACCCTTGGTTTCCGGGATTGCCGGAACATGAATGGTGATATAGTCAGCCTTTTCAAGCAGAGTCTGCAGATCGTTGGCTTTATGGGCAAAACGGGTCAGGTGCCAAGCTGCGTCAACCGACAGGTACGGGTCAAAGCCGATGACGTCCATTCCAAGGTGGTGTGCCGCATTGGCAACGCGGACACCGATCGCACCCAGACCGACAACGCCCAGCGTCTTTCCTTCTATCTCCGGGCCGACAAAATTGGATTTGCCCTTTTCCACCAGGCCGGAAATCGCATCACCCTCGCCGATCAGCGTCTTGGTCCACTCTATCCCCTGCACGATCTTTCTGGAAGAGAGCAGCAGCGCTGCCAGAACCAGTTCTTTCACCGCATTGGCGTTCGCGCCCGGCGTGTTAAATACCACAATGCCCTTTTCGGTGCACTTATCAATCGGAATATTATTGACGCCGGCGCCGGCACGTGCAACCGCACGCAGGCTGGACGGCAATTCCATATCATGCATCTTAAAGCTGCGCAAAATCACGCCGTCAGGGTTTGCAATCTCGTCCGCGCAGGAATAATTCTCGCCAAGCTGCGCCAAACCCTTTTTGGAAATCTTATTTAACGTTCTGATCTGATACATAATCCAAAATCCCCCTTATTGGTTCTTGGTTTCAAAATCCTTCATGAATGCAACCAATGCTTTAACGCCCTCGATCGGCATTGCGTTATAGATGCTGGCACGCATACCGCCGACCGTTCTGTGCCCCTTCAGGTTTACAAAGCCCTTCGCCTTTGCCTCGGCAATAAAAGCAGCGTTTAGTTCGTCTGAATCGGTCACAAACGGTACGTTCATCAAAGAGCGATCCTCCGGTACCACGGTGCCGCGGAACATCTTTGAGTTATCCAGAAAATCGTACAAAAGCTTTGCCTTTTCGACATTCTTCTCGTGCATTACCTTAACGCCGCCCATGTTTTTGATCCACTCATAAACCAGACCGCAGATGTAAATGCCATAAGTCGGCGGCGTATTAAACATCGAGCCGTTTTTCGCATGCGTTTCATAATTAAGCATGGTAGGCGTCATGTCCATTGCATTGCCGATTAAATCCTCACGTACGATCACAACGGTAACACCGGCCGGGCCCATATTCTTTTGCGCACCGGCATAAATCAGGCCAAATTTGCTGATATCAACCTCTTCCGACAGGATACAGGAGGACATATCGGTTACCACGGTAGCGTCGCCAAAGTCCGGCATGGTGTTATAATGCGTACCGTAGATGGTGTTGTTATAGGTAATATGTACATAGTCTGCACCGGGCGTCAGCATGGAGGCGTCTACCTTGGGCAGGTAGGAAAAAGTCTTGTCGGCACTGGACGCAATGTCATGCGCATCCAGATAACGGCCGGCTTCCGCAAAGGCCTTTTTTGCCCACTGGCCGGTGATGACGTAGTCCGCAATTTTATTTTTGTTTCCCAAATTGAACGGAACCATTGCAAACTGGGTGGAAGCGCCGCCCTGTAAAAACAGAACCTTATAGT
>CAVGTH010000172.1:0-2582 GCA_963632045.1 Roseburia faecis
TACACGATTTTGCCAAGATTATCAAAACTTCTGCAATATCGGACAGTCTTGCCGGTAAAAGAAAGCCCGGCAATCCGTGCCCAGGCCTTCCCCTTGCGGACGTGCGAAGCCGCGGCGTAAGCATCATCGTTTTGAAATCCCGTCTTTAGGATTCAGCACTACAAAAAAACAGGAACATGAACCGGAATTTAATATTAAGGTCGGCGTAAAAGCCGGCCTTTTTCAATTTAGAAAAGACCTTGACGAAATTCGTTCAAATTGCTTGACAATATTGTGCTATAGTGCTATAATCATTATGAGGTGTAAACATGGCATACTTTCTGAAACGAACAAAAACAAACAATGATATCTATCTGCAAATCTATGACGGTGTCTATGACCCGGAACGAAAAACATCCCGGCATTACTCTATCAAACCGCTGGGATATGTGAAGAAATTGCAGGCTCAGGGCATTGAAGACCCGATCGCTTACTACAAAGAAATCGTCAAGCGCATGAATGAGGAACGGAAAGCGCTGAAGCAGGAAGCGGAGAAAAAAGAGGGAAAAAAGTTCATTTCAAAAGAGTCCCCCGAAAAGATTCTTGGCTATTTCCTATTCAAAAACGTCAACGACGGTTTGGGTGTAAAACCATGGATTGACCTGATGCAAAGCGTTACAAACTACCGGTTTAACGTGTTCGAAATGCTCGCGGTCTTGGTCTATTCCCGCTTGACAATGCCGTGTTCCAAGGCGAAAACATTCGAAGAAGTCATTCCCCGCCTGTGTGAAAAAACCTCGTTTTCATTGGATCAACTGTATTCCGGGTTGGAGTATATGGGGCGTGAATACGAAAAAATCATCGAAATCTACAATCATCAAATCGCCGAAAAATACGGCTTCGACACGTCGCATACCTATTTTGACTGCACAAATTTCTACTTTGAGATTGATAAAGAGGATGATTTCCGACGAAAAGGTCCGTCAAAAGAAAACAGGCGCGACCCGATCGTCGGTCTCGGATTGATGCTCGACGCGAACCAAATTCCCATCGGGATGAAGCTTTACCCCGGCAACGAAAGCGAAAAACCTGTTATGCGTGCAGTCGTGGATGATTTGAAACGAAGACACAATATTCAAGGCAGAACGATTCATGTCGCCGATAAAGGTCTGAACTGCGCGAAAAACATCTTTCACGCAAAGCAGGCCGGAGACGGTTATATCTTCTCGAAGTCGGTCAAGCAGCTGCCGAAGCAGGAAAAGGAATGGATCCTGAATCCGGCAGACTACAAATCCGTAACAGACGATTCCGGGAATGAACTGTACCGTATCAAAGAATGTGTCGACCGGTTTCCGTATGCTTACGAGGATGAATCCGGCAATAAAATCACAGTTCCTCTCACGGAAAAACGGGTTGTGACGTTCAACCCGCAGCTCGCGAAGAAAAAACGATATGAGATCGACCGTGAAGTCGAGAAAGCCAAATCTCTCCGGGCATCCGCCGCAAAGCGGGATGAATATGGCGACAGTGCCAAATACGTGACTTTTTTGCCTGCCGACAGGAAGGGAAATAGGCTTGACGCCAAAATCAACGTTGAAATCAATCAAAAGGCGATTGACGAGGACAAAATGCTCGCCGGATACAATTTGATCGTCACCTCGGAAATCAACCTCTCCCCGATGGCCATTTATGAGGCATATCATAACCTCTGGCGGATTGAGGAGTCTTTCAGAGTAATGAAGTCTCAATTGGACGCCCGACCTGTTTATCTGCAGAAGACAGATTCCATTAAGGGACACTTCCTGATATGTTATCTTTCTGTCGTCTTGCTCCGCCTGCTTCAGTTCAAGATTCTGAAAAACAAATTCTCTTCGGAGGAAATTATGGAATTTGTCAGAAATTTCCGCATCGTCAGAATTTCTGATTACAAATCGATCAATCTTTCCGCCGCTTCGGAGTTGAACGACGCCCTGTCTGCGCTCCTTCTTCCGTGCAATTCGTACTATCTGTCCAATTCGGATATCAAAAAAATGCTAAGTCACAGGTTCTGATTTGTGGCTTAGCACTATATTTTTCGTCCAACTCCGAAAGTCAGGTTTGATTATGAATCGAATTATACTGAAAAACGTTTATATTAATGTCAGAATTAAATAACATAAAAAAAGTGTAATTTGTAATATAATATCAGAAATCTAAACGAAAAACCGAGGAAAAAATAAATATGGAACGAATAAAAGCGGCGAAACTGTTTGATGGCGCGCTGCTGCCGACACGGAAGCACCCGGATGACGCGGGTATGGATTTTTACGCGGCGGAGAATACGAAAATCCCTCCCCATTCATTCGGTACTGTTCGAACCGGCGTCACACTTGAAATCCGGGCAGGTTATGTCGGGCTGATGATGCCGAAGAGCCGCAATGATCACCTTCTCGGTGCCGGGGTCGTAGACGCAGGTTATCAAGGCGAGATCATGATCAAAATTGCGAACATCAAAGACGAACCGCTGCATATCACAGCGGGAATGCCTGTTGCCCAAATGCTGCTTCTGCCTGTTGTGACGCCCGCTGTTGAGGAAGCCGATCCGAATACGATTCATTCGGTGA
>CAVGTH010000173.1:0-2567 GCA_963632045.1 Roseburia faecis
CCTGATCTTATCCTCTTCCGACAGTCCCAGCCATTTAAGATCCTTCAGTGGGGTATTCTCAAGTGCAACAAACGGTTTGATTAATTTTTTATTGTTATTTCTGTCCTGATACATTCTTTTCAGTCTCCTTTTAAAATTTTATTTTGTAAAGTGCACTTTTAATCCAAAGGCCGATCACGCCTCTGTGGTGATGAAGTTTAGCACATCGCATTTTTTGTGTCAAGCGCATCGCTCTCAGTTGACTTTTTCTAAGACGGGCGTTAAAATGGTGGAAATATATGGAGAAAGAAGGATTCACATGGGTGTTTGCCACCTTAAAAAGAATGCCGTATTAGCGAAAGGCCAGGATATATTGTTAGAGAAGTTCAGAGCAGAACTTATCGATTATAAGCCCAATTGGGAGATCATCATTAAAAACTATAAGAAAGACGTATCCAATAAGGAATTTTCAAAAATCTGTGGGGAAAGAATCCGAGAATTTCGCAGAAACACCATATTGCCATATGAGGAAAAACACTTGACACAAGGGCGTTTAGGGGATTTACTGGGGATTACCAAATATAATGTTATACCATTTAAATTGTATGGAACGGGGAATGAAAAAGAATCAGCGGACTATGTCTATTATCACATATCGCCCCCCATTATGGGCAATTTATGCAATTTTTTAAAAAGAATAAATGGAGATATAGATAAATTAACCAAATTTGTGGAATTTCTCAAAAAATTCAGTTGACTTTTTGATTTTTGATACAATCTCCTTCCGCAAAACCGCCAAAAGATAAACATATATTATATCTCTGAAATGCCGGTATATTCCCGGATGGAACATAGGGAAAGAGGTGTGCACAGCATGCCTCTTTTTCTGTGCCCGAAAATAAATTTACGGAGGTATTAAGATGAACAAGGAAAAACAAATCTGCTCCGAATGCGGAGCGGGACTGAGAGAAGACGAGGCCATTCACTTTGACGGGCGCGTATTGTGCCAAGACTGCTATGATGACGCAACCACGGTGTGTGATGACTGCGGCACGCCGGTGTGGTGCAGCAACACCGTTGACGTAAACGGCAGAGCGCTTTGTATGGACTGCTATGAGCGGAATTACACCACCTGTACACACTGCGGCTGTTACGTGGCAAACGATGAAGCCAACTACTTAGAGGATGATCCGTATTGCGATGAGTGCTATTCCAAGCTGGATGATGAAACCATTAAACCCTATGACTATAAACCCGAACCGATCTTCTACGGTTCGGGTTCTTTGTATTATGGGGTAGAACTTGAAATCGACCGCGGCGGCGAACGCAATGATTACGCAGATGCAGTGCTGAGTGCAGCAAATGTGCATGACCAACACATCTATGCAAAGCATGACGGTTCCATTTGTGACGGGTTTGAAATCGTATCCCATCCCATGACGCTGGATTATCACACAGACAACATGAATTGGCAGGCAGTTATGGATATGGCGCTGTCACTCGGTTATCGTTCACACCAAACCGAGACCTGCGGCCTGCATATTCATGTCAGTCGCAAAGCCTTTGGCGATGACTATGATTCCCAGGAAGAAAAGATTGCACGCGTGGTTCATTTTGTGGAGATGCATTGGAATGAACTTTTAAAGTTCTCCCGAAGAACCGCGTTTCATATGAGCCGCTGGGCAAGCCGCTACGGGATATCCACCACCGCAAAGGACACCTATAAAAACGCCAAAGCGAAACATAGCGGCAGATATGTAGCCGTCAATCTTGAAAACTATGCAACCATAGAGTTTCGGTTATTCCGCGGAACACTGCGGTATCAAACATTCCTTGCAGCGCTGCAGCTGACCGACGAAATATGCCGGCTTGCTATCAAGCTGAACGATCAGGAATTAGAGGGGATGTCCTGGTCGGACTTTGTGATGCAAATCGGCGCGGATAAGCGTGAACTGATTGACTACCTGAAAGCAAAGCAGCTGTACGTCAATGAGCCGGTTGATACGGAGGTGGAATAAAATGTGCGGACTATTTGGATTTTTGCATTATGGAAAAAACGACATCAAAGGGCTTAGCGGAATCACCAATGTGCTTGCGGACGAATCCGCGGCAAGAGGTACGGACGCTGCCGGTATTGCATACCGCGCAAACGGCAGACTGCGTATCACAAAGGATTCTAAGCCGGGGTATAGCATGGAGTTTGGACATCCGGATTCTGTCAAAGCGCTGATCGGACACACCCGGCACAGCACCCAGGGGAGTGAAAAGAAAAACTATAACAACCATCCGTTTTACGGTCGGTGCAAAAATACGGGGTTTGCCCTTGCACACAACGGGGTGATTATCAACGACCATGAACTAAAAACAAAATACAAGCTGCCCAAAACCAAGATAGAAACCGACAGTTATGTTGCCGTGCAGCTTTTGGAGTACAAGGACAAGCTGGATTTTGCAAGTTTAAAATTCATGGCAGAACAGGTCACGGGCGGATTCAGCTTTTCGATCTTGGATAACCTGAATAACTTATGGCTTGTCAAGGGCGACAGTCCGATTTGCCTCCTCCACCTTCCGCAAAAGCAGCTATACAT
>CAVGTH010000174.1:0-2378 GCA_963632045.1 Roseburia faecis
CTTCCTACCTTGGTTTATCCGCACTCACGGCAAGCCGTGCTTACCTCCCCATTTATGCACTGCTTTAGCAAAAAGACAAAATTTTTAAAAAAAGATTTCCTCCGCCATACTAGTATGGCGGAATACATAAATTTTATGAAATTGGTTCATAATCAATGTAGGAAAACCACGCCTTGCATAGACGAAAAGCCGAAAGGAAGGATTTTGATGTCGCAGTATCTGATTTCCCCCAACCAAAAATTCGCCGGAACCGTCGCAATCAGCGGCTCTAAAAACGCCTCGCTGCCCATACTGGCTGCCGGGCTTTTGTCCGAGGGCGTCTCCGTCTTTGAAGGCGTCCCGAATCTCCTCGATACCACGCATATGATGGAGCTGATCTGCCGTCTCGGCGGTACCGCGATAAGGGACGACGCCGGCATGGTGCATGTTTCGCTGCAAGGGGACAGCCGCCGCAAAACCGCGCCGCTTGCCCTGGTAAACCGTCTGCGTGCCTCCTTTTTGGTGATGGGGCCAATCCTGGCGCGCACGGGCAAAATCCGGATTCCTCTTCCCGGCGGCTGCCAGATCGGCGCACGCCCGATCGATCTGCATTTAAAGGGATTTCAGGCAATGGGCGCCAAGATCCGCCAGGGACACGGCTTTGTTGAGGCCGTCTGCGACCGTTTGCAGGGCACTGCCATATACCTTGACTTTCCCAGTGTCGGCGCAACCGAAAATTTAATGCTGGCCGCCTGTCTTGCAAAAGGTAAGACGGTGCTGGAAAACGCAGCCGCCGAGCCGGAGATTGCGGATCTTGCCGACTGCTTAATCCAGATGGGTGCCAAAATCGAAGGCGCCGGCAGCGACACGATTACAATTGATGGGCAGAGTTCCCTCTCGCCTTGCCGGCACCGGGTGATTCCCGACCGCATCGAGGCCGGCACCTATTTGGCACTGGCCGCAGCGGCGCGCGGCGATCTGACCCTGACAAACGTATGCCCGGCGCACGTAAAACCCGTTCTTGCAAAACTGGAGGAAATGGGGGTTGCACTCACTGCAAATGAAAACCGGATTCATATCAGTCCCTGCGAACGGTTTAAAGCGGTGGATATCAAAACGCTGCCTTATCCTGGGTTTCCGACCGACATGCAGTCACAGTTTATGGCACTGATGAGCGTGGCGGACGGAACCGGTGTGGTGGTAGAGACGGTGTTTGAAAACCGTTTTATGCAGGTACCGGAGCTATTGCGCATGGGCGCAAAAATCAAACTGGACGGCCGAACCGCGGTCATTGACGGTGCAAAACGCCTGAGCGGCGCACAGGTCAAGGCGACCGATCTCCGTGCAGGCGCCTCTCTGGTGATTGCCGCACTGGCCGCACAGGGCGATACCGTGATTCATGATATTGAACATATGGAACGCGGCTATGAAAACTTTGTAGAAAAGCTTTCCTCTGTCGGCGTTAAAATCCGCAAGCTGCCGGAGGAAACTCTGCCCTGCTAGAGTATCGGCAGACATTTTAACGCAGTATTTTTGTAAATTGCCTCTATCTGTCATGTTGCGACAGGCTTTCTTTCGGTTAACTGTTAATCATCTTGCTGATGTCCCGGCGCAGCCGAAGGATAATTCTCTTTTCCAGACGGGATATGTAGGACTGCGAAATCCCCAAAAGATCCGCAACCTCCTTTTGCGTTTTTTCCCGACCGCTGCGGTTAAGGCCAAAGCGAAGTTCCATAATTTTACGCTCCCGGTCAGAGAGTTTTTCCATCGCGAGATGCAAAAGCTGACGGTCAACCTGTTCGTCAAGGCCGCGCTGAATCATATCCTCATCGGTGCCCAATATGTCGGACAAAAGCAACTCATTGCCATCCCAATCCACATTGAGCGGTTCATCAATGGAAATTTCGGTTTTCATTCCATTATTTTTGCGCAAATACATGAGGATTTCATTTTCAATGCAGCGCGAGGCATAGGTTGCAAGTTTGATCTTTTTATCCGGTTTAAAGGTGTTAATGGCCTTAATCAGACCGATTGCGCCGATGGAAATCAAATCCTCCACGCCGATTCCCGTGTTTTCAAACTTCTTTGCAATATAGACCACAAGGCGGAGATTGTGTTCAATCAAGGTTTGACGCGCCCCGTGCCGGCGTTCGGGATCGGACAGACAAAGCAGCAGCGCCTCTTCCTCCTCCCGATTAAGCGGCGGCGGCAAAACTTCACTTCCGCCAATATAAAAGACCTCTTTCCGTCCGGGAAACCGCCATCTTTCCGTAAACCCCTGTAAGATTTGCTGAAGATAATTTTTTAATTTCCAATTCATTTTGATTGCCTCCGTTTTTTGTATGGTAGTGTCAAATAGACACCCCTTTTTATACATTTTAACTCTCGTTAAAACCTTG
>CAVGTH010000175.1:0-2366 GCA_963632045.1 Roseburia faecis
ATATTAAACTGTCAGACTCTGACGGAAAAAATAAAAATCTTGTGAAATAAAAAAGGAGAGATACACCATGTTAATCAATATGAAAGAAATGCTTGCAGTAGCGGACAAAAACGGATTTGCAGTGCCGGCCTTTAACATTGGCAGCGAGGCAATTTTAAAGGGCGTTGTCGAGAGCGCCAACGAGCAGAATGCACCGGTTATTTTGGCGATTCATCCGACTGAACTGGAATACCTGGGCGACAGCTTTATCAAAACCTGTATCGAAGAGGCGTATCAGTCCCGCGTGCCGATGGTAATCCATTTGGATCACGGCGGCAAGTTTGAAGAGGTTCTCCGCGCAATTCGCTGCGGCTTTACCTCGGTGATGATCGATGCGTCCCACATGTCCTATGAGGATAACATCGCGATTACAAAAAAGGTGGTTGCAGTCGCACATCCGTCCAACGTTTCGGTTGAGGCAGAGCTTGGAACCATCGGTACAACCGGAGATTCTTATGAGGGCGGTTCCGATATTATCTATACGGATCCCAAGCAGGCAAAAGACTTTATCGATAAAACGGGTATCGACTCTTTAGCGGTTGCAATCGGAACGGCACACGGCATTTATCCGAAGAATATGAAGCCGGAGCTGAAACTGGATCTTTTGAAAACAATCCGCGACACCGTGGATGTTCCGCTGGTTCTCCACGGCGGTTCGAGTAACCCGGACGAAGAAATCGCCGCATCGGTGAAGATCGGTATTTCGAAGATCAACATCTCCAGCGATATTAAGTTTGCGTTCTACGAAGAATGCAGAAAGGTTCTCGCGGAAAATCCGAAGTGGATTGAGCCGAATGCGATTTATCCGCCGTGCATCGAGGCCATGAAAAAAGTGGTTGAAAAGAAGATGGCGCTGTTCGGCGATTTGAACAGAGCGGACCTGTATCGCTAAACCCTTTCCTTATCACGAAAACGAGCTGCCTTTTCGGGCAGCTCGTTTCACTTTATTTTCGTTATAGGTTTACGGTAAATTCCTGCTTGCCGAGCAGCAGCTTGTCGCCGCGCTGCAATACGGTTTTTTCATGAATTCGTTTTCCGTTTAAAAAGGTGCCGTTGGTAGAATCCAGATCCTGAATATAAACGTCATCGCCCTCGGCCAAAATGATGCAATGCTGACCGGAAACCGTATTATCACTCAGTACCAGATCATTGCTCCGTCTGCGACCGATGGTGGTCTTTCCGGCGAGCGGAAGAATCTTAAAGTCGTGGGTCTTTGTATCAACCAGGGTCAGTTTGGGATAAATCTTTTCTTCTTTCGGTTCCGGCTGCACGGTCTCGGCTTCTTTCGGGCTTTCGGAATCTTCCGCGTTTTCTTCCTCCGCAGAGGGTTCTGTCTCCGCTTCCGCTTCCGGTTCCGCCTCTGCGGCGTCGGAATCTTCCGCGTCCTCATCGCTTACAGACTCTTCACTGTCATCCGTGTCGTCCTCATCATCTTCGTCATCTTCGCCGGATTCATCAGCCTCAGAATCTTCGTCATCATCGTCCGCGTCGTCATAGTCTGTATCATCATCGTCCTCGATGTCATCATCCTCGTTGTCCTCGTCGAAATCGTCTTCGTCCAGATCTTCACCAAAATCCGCATCGATATCCTCCGCTGCGTCTTCCTTTGGTTCCGGCAGCGGTTTAAACAGGGCAATGCAGATAAGAAGCACGCCGATAATTACCAGGCCGATGGCAATCAGCAGCAGCGAATCCAGCAGCGAGAGCCCGCCGTGCAGTAAATTCAGGGTAACGCCGGTCGCAAAGGCATGCGTGCTTTGCAGCAGAATCAATAAAAAAAGAGGAAACAGGATTTTCTTTTTCATAATGAGATACCTTTCTTTTTGTTTGTTGTCTGTTGTTTTGGGGGATTCCAACGTTAAATACAAACCGTAATCGCGCTGTAATCATCCAAAATTTTTGTATATTTTCCGCTTGCGCGGTTCTTCTCCACAATTTTTTCCATGCGGCGGAGCCAGTCTTTTGCATTTTTGGAGCGTTTTAACGTTTTTTCAATCTCGCGCTCGTGAATGTTTTCCCAAAAGCCGTCCGTGCAAATCAAAAAGCTATCGTTTTTCCGCACCATGGCAGGGCTGGAGAATACGGGTGCAAAATCCTGATTTAACCCAAGCAGGTGGGTCAGGCTGCGGCGCGTCCGGTCGGTGCGGATTTTGGGATATCGGATGTTGCCGGCCTCATAGCGCGCGTAGGCGTCACTGTGATCGGCCGTGATTTCATATAAAAGCCGATCCTGCAGGTGATAAATCCGGCAGTCGCCGATGTGCGCCCAGACGGCAAGTTCACCGTCGGTGAGCAGAACGGCCGCCGCTGCGCCGCCGGGAATGGCG
>CAVGTH010000176.1:0-1469 GCA_963632045.1 Roseburia faecis
CTGGGTGACCTCCATGCGCCGCAGACCTTTTATCACCCGCTATCGAGCGGCGAAACCTTTACCATCACCCTCCGCGAGGCAAAAACCATTTCGGAGATCGACTATTACTGCGGCATCGGCGATGTTGACAGCAATCCCGGTATTTGGTTCTCCTATTCCACGGACGGTGAAACCTGGACGGAATTTCCCGCGGCGTCCTGTACCTTAAAGGGCGTCTTTCGCTGGGAGACCGAGACGATTCCAAACGTTTATGCAAAGTATTTGCGCGGCAGGGCGCAGTCCGATAACTACCGTCTGCTGGAGCTTGGCATCCGCAGCTTTGACGGAAGCTTAGCGGAAATTGAAACCGTCACCTGTGCGGAAAATCCGACCTGTCTTGCCATGGCGGACGAACAGGAACTGGTGACCGGTCAGCCGTCCTATCAAAACGGCACCTACTTTGATGAAATCTATCATCCCAGAACCGCGTATGAGCACCTGCATCGGATGCCCTATTACGAAACCACGCATCCGCCGCTCGGAAAGCTGATGATGGCGGTCGGGATTGCGCTCTTTGGCATGACGCCGTTTGGCTGGCGCTGCATGGGAACGCTTATGGGCGTTCTGATGCTGCCGATCTTCTACCTCTTTTTAAAGCAGCTTTTTGGAAAGACGCGCTACGCGTGGATCGGCACCGCGCTTTTTGCCTTTGATTTTATGCATTTTTCCCTGACCCGTATGGGAACGATTGACTCCTACCCGGTATTTTTTATCCTTTGTATGTATTACTTTATGTATCGGTTTGGATCTTTGTCGCTGTCCTACGCAAGGGGCGAATCAATCCCGTACCGAAAGCTGCTCGCCTGCCTTGCCCTCTCCGGCCTTGCCATGGGGCTTGGCTGCGCCTCAAAATGGACGGCGGTTTATGCGGCGGTCGGACTTGCGGCCGTGTATTTCCTCATCTTAATCGCCGTATGGCGCGCCTGGAATCGGGAGTCAAACGCAAAACCCTTATCTTTTGTATGCAAGACCTGCGGCTTTTGCATCATCTTTTTTGTGATGATTCCGGCTGTTATTTATACCCTGTCCTATCTGCCGATTTCGATGGTGGATGGCTACGGAAACGTTTTTGAGGCGATGTTCAATAACCAAAGCTACATGCTGCACTACCACAGTGAACTGGGCGGAACGCACCCGTATTCTTCCAAATGGTATACCTGGCCGTTTGTCTATCGGCCGATGTGGGCGTATCAGGCACCGCAGAGCAGTATCCGCGCGGATCAGATCGGCTGCATTTCGATCTTCCAGAATCCGCTGCTCAGCTGGCTGGGGATTGTCGCCTTCTTCTACTCCCTCTATATCGGGATTAAAAAGAAAGACAAACGGGTTTTGTTCCTGGCCGTTGCACTTTTGGCGGAGTACCTGCCGTGGATTTTTGTACGGCGCTATGCGCTGCAATACCACTTTTTTGCGACGCTGCCGTTTATGAT
>CAVGTH010000176.1:1479-2355 GCA_963632045.1 Roseburia faecis
ATTTTATTGATTCTTTATGCCATGCAGGACTTAGAGGCGCGCTTTCCGAAATTCTGCTATATTTCGACGGCGCTCGTCTTTCTCTGCCTTTTGATGTTTCCGGCGTTTTATCCGGTACTGTCCGGCATCCCGGTATCGCGCTTTTATGTCGAGACCTTTTTGACTTGGTTCTCATCCTGGGTATTCTTTATTTAAAAGGCGCGCTTTGTAAGAAAAATTTTATAGTTCAGTTTATACGCGCAAAAGCGCCGGTCGGATTGATTCCGCCCGGCGCTTATTAATTTTGTCTTATTTCTTATTGATTTCCACCCGGCTGCTTTACCCAGGTTTCGGTATCTCCTGCGATATTGGCAACATGCGAATGTGACGCCTCAATGACATCGGCATCGTACCACGCGCCGTTATCGCCTGCAATATCGGAAAACAGGTTTTGCGCCTTCGCAAGATCCGACCAATTCGCCGTCTCTGCCGATCTTCCCGTTGCACGGTTGACAATGGCAACTACCTCGGCACGGCTGATCTGATCCTCACTGCGGAAGGTACCGTCCGTATAGCCCTTGATCCAGCCGGCACGGCTTGCGTACACGATATCTCCGTATGCCCAATGCTCCCTTGTGACATCGGAATACGGCGTCTCGTCACTGTTTGCCGTGACGGTGATTTCCGCTTGGCCGGATGCGACTGCCATAAGCGCAACCGGTTTGAGTCCGTTCTCGCTCTGTGCCACCGGCGTTACGCCCTTATCTTCCCAATTCCAGTCGCCCGGCTTTTTGGCGAGATTGATTTCTAAATCCCAGCCCGCACCTTTTTTGAATTTTGTCTGTACGGCACGGGGAATCAGCACCCATTTTATTCCTCTCAGGCAATTCGCTTTTG
>CAVGTH010000177.1:0-2202 GCA_963632045.1 Roseburia faecis
GCTATAAACAGGTCAAAAAGGTGAAATTCCGCGAGACGGAATTTGAAAAAACCACCACCAAAAAGATTAAGCGAAACTGTATCTGAAGATGAGCAAGACAAAAGCGCCGGCGGAATCTCCGCCGGCGCTCTTTGATTCTCTGTGCAGATCATTACGGCTGCTTGCCGATGTATGCCAGGATACCGCCGTCAACGTAAAGAATATGACCGTTGACAAAGTCAGATGCATCCGAAGCCAAGAATACGGCAGGGCCTGCCAAATCCTCCGGATCGCCCCAGCGAGCCGCCGGCGTTTTGGCAATAATAAACTGATCGAACGGATGACGGCTGCCGTCCGGCTGCGTCTCACGCAGGGGCGCCGTCTGCGGCGTTGCGATATAGCCGGGCCCGATACCGTTACACTGGATATTATACTCGCCGTACTCGGAGCAGATATTCCGCGTCAGCATCTTTAAGCCGCCCTTTGCTGCCGCATAAGCCGAAACCGTCTCACGGCCGAGCTCACTCATCATGGAGCAGATGTTAATGATCTTGCCGTGACCCTTTTTGATCATACTGGGGATGACTGCCTTTGCAACAATAAACGGTGCATTTAAGTCAACATCGATAACCTGTCTGAATTCCTCCGCGGTCATGTCGCACATCGGAATCCGCTTGATAATGCCGGCATTGTTCACCAGAATGTCAATCACGCCGACTTCCTTTTCGATCTTTGCAACCATCTCGCCGACGGCTGCCTCATCGGTAACGTCACACACATAACCCTTTGCGTCAATCCCGTCCTTTTCGTAAGAAGCAAGACCTCTGTCCACGAATTCCTGCTTAATGTCGCAGAATACGATTTTTGCGCCGGCCGCGTGCATTCCCTTCGCGATGGCATAGCCAATCCCGTAGGACGCACCGGTAACCAGGGCAATCTTGCCGTTTAAACTGAACTTGTCCATCATACCCATATCGAAAACCTCCTCAATATTTTGCTATCTTCAGTATAGCACAAACAACCTTAAAAGTCAAATCCTTCCGCGCAAAAACGTTGACACATTCCGCCGCGGTGTGCTATACTGAATGTGTTATTTCAGACGGAAGAATGGAGAACTGCCATGCAAGATCAATTAACAAAAGCAATCACTAAAGACGGATTTTTTAAAATTGCGGCTGCCGTCACGACCGAGACGGTAAACACCGCCCACCAATATCATCAGACCGCACCGCCGGCCTCCGCGGCGCTCGGCCGTCTGCTGACCGCCGGGTTTTTAATGGCCGATTCTTTAAAAGAGGAGGACGCCGGACTGACCCTGCAAATCCGGGGCGACGGCCCGCTC
Organism: Roseburia faecis; assembly: GCA_963632045.1. Classification (GTDB taxonomy): domain Bacteria; phylum Bacillota; class Clostridia; order Monoglobales; family Monoglobaceae; genus Ructibacterium. The sequence continues at coordinate 1,322 of CAVGTH010000177.1, forward strand.
GGCATGCTGGTCGTGGTCGCGGATTCTCACGGCGGCGCAAAAGGCTATGTCGCAAACCCGGCCGCTGATCTGCCGCTGAAAGAAAACGGAAAAATTGACGTCGGCGGCGCCATCGGCCGCGGCACGCTCAGCGTGATCCGCGATCTGAAATTAAAGGAACCGTATATCGGACAGGTTCCGCTTCAAACGGGCGAAATCGGCGACGATCTGGCATATTATTTTATGCAGTCGGAGCAAATCCCCAGCGTGGTCGGTCTCGGCGTTTTGGTTGACCGTGATTACAGCATCCAATGCGCAGGCGGATTCTTGGTTCAGGTGATGCCCGGCTGCGACGAAAAGAGCCTTGCCAAGCTGGAAAACAGCGTCAAGGGACTGATGAGCGTCACCGATATGCTGAAACAGGGCATGACGCCGGAGGATATGATCCGCTATATCATGCTCGGCTTTGATATTGAGTTTTTGGGCACCAATCCGATCAGCTATCGCTGCAACTGCAACAGGGCGCGGATGGAGCAAGCCATCATCTCCCTTGGGAAGAAAGAGATCAGCGACATGATCCGGGAACAGGGCAGCGCCGAAATCGTTTGTCATTTTTGCAACAAGGCCTATTCGTTTGACAGCAGCCAGCTTACGGCTCTGCTTGAAAAAAGCAAGCGGGATTGATTTTTAAAATCGTGAGATAAAAAACGTATTTTAAAGAAAACAAGAGATTATGCGCTATTATTTTCACATAACGGCGAATAATCCAAACTGCATATATTGACTTTTTTAAAAAATCAGAGTATAATGCTAATGTTGTCGCTTTTGAGACAGCGATTGTGTGGGCGCTTAGCTCAGCTGGGAGAGCATCTGCCTTACAAGCAGAGGGTCATAGGTTCGAG
>CAVGTH010000178.1:0-2199 GCA_963632045.1 Roseburia faecis
ATGCCTTATCAAATAAAAAAAACACCCGCGATGGGGTGTTTTTTTTATTTGGTGGTGGATTGGTGCTTCAATGACGATTTCGCATAATTTTAAGCGCAAAAGTATCTGTTATCTGCCACCGCTTTAAGCCAATATCTACTTATGTTTCTCGGTCTGCCACCGTTTTTTTTCGGTAATGAATGCTCGCTTGTATGACATAAAGAATATCCCGCGACCGGATATATGTGAAAATTATCTTTAAGTGGCTGATGTTTTCTCTGATTTTATAAAGTTATGTATGAATTTTTGCCGTTTTTAAATACGAAATTGCAAACTTTTGTGGTTTTTAACTTAAGATTTGCAGACTTTTGTGGTTTTTGCCTTCCTAAAAATGTAAAGTGTTAGTTTTATTTGATATTGTAATTAAAGCCCTCATAACAAAATGCTGTTTTAATTTTATCACAATCATTTTCACTAACTCCGGCAGAGCGTGCAACTTTATACCATGATTGAGATATCGTTTTATACATCTCATCAATAATACCCAATGCTTCATCTTTAGTTAGCAAAAATCTCTCTGCTTCTGATGTCAGATTGTATTTATTGGCAAAACGTCCGTATTTACCGCATTCTAAAGCTAAATCACGCCGCTCAATGCTGACAGGAGTGGTTGGTGTTAAATCATAAGCAGGAGACAAATGCCAATCGTTAGCATTTTTTGCGATAAATGCATGATTGCGCGGATGATCATCCGTATTCGAAATCAAAGCATTAAATACCATTCGCTTAAACAATTCTTTAGCATCAGATTTGGCAGAACCGGAAAACCTGCGCAATTCTTCAGCTAAGATAACATAAGACCAATTTCGGCGTTCCGTATGACTGTCACCTGATTTTAATACCGTCATAGAGCTGATCATGCGTGAGCGCAGATATCCTAAATCTGTCTTTTGCCTGTCAAAACGTTTAACAAGCAATACGTTCTTTCCGGCCACGTCAACAACTTTACTGTCAGCCACGATCATTCCGCATTCTTTTGCCAGTAATAGCATCGCATGTTCTACAGAAGCATTATCCCAATGATCGGTTGGGGCATTAAACTTGGCTACCCACAAAGCATCGTCTGTTTCAACAACCGCTTTCGGACGAGCCCCACCCATTGATGTTCCTTTTAAGAGCAATTTTTCAATTTGACTTTGCGTATTTTTATCAATTTTAGATTTAGAAGTTTGTTCATTCAAAATATCTAAAGCACATTCTTGCAGATCCGCCAAATCAATCATTTGATTAAACAATTTTTTTGGTGCGGGAGGAACTTGATTCAAACCAAATCCTAATGCACCGGATCGATCGTCCGGAGATTGCAACAGGTATTCCATTTCATCGACTTGACCACCTAAGTGTCTGTCAATCAACTCACGTCCCCAAAAATCAGGTGAAGCATCACGAATTGAGCCAAAAACACCTTTAAGTACGGCTGTTTCATATATTTTATCGGTTAGCCTTAGCTCTATCGGATCAATTTCCACAGCATTAGGACGTGCCAAGTATGATTTACCGTAAACAAAACGTCCGATATTTTCACCACGAGTATTTGTTTCCAAAACAAATTTTCCTGCTGTTACCTGCTCGTATTGATTAGGTAACGTTATGTAAACGTAGCATTCTCTAGAAGTCATTATCCATTACCTTTCTTGCTTTGCTTCTCTTTGGTTTTTTAGCTTCAATTAAACGAAGACCGACCTCGTCCCTAAGAGGGTTTGCCAAGTCGTCAACAGCTTGCAATAAATCATAAGCCCACAGCAAAGCCATATAAATAACAACTGATGTTGTCGGCTTACCTTGTTCTGCATCGCGAACAACTCTTACGCCTGTACCTATTTTATCGGCAACTTCTTTTATTGACATGCCTCTGCGTAAACGAGCAGTCTTTAGATTTTCTCCTAAAGACTTAAGCGACTTCTCCACCGCAAAAGGTGGGGTATTGGTTAAAATATTTCTTTGTACCATATTTATTTCCTTTACATCTGATAGAATTATATACCTTAAAGAAAATAAAATCAAGTTAATTTTACTAAAAATGTGCTCTTGAAAGCACTTTATATGATTTAATTTGCTCTTAAGAGCACGTTTTTAACAGTTTATAGAATTTAGAAACAGCTGATGTTTTCTCCTTACTTTTCTACTTACTTTATAAAATGTTGTATTTGCTCCGGAAAG
>CAVGTH010000179.1:0-2197 GCA_963632045.1 Roseburia faecis
TCGGTAATCAGGATTGTCGCTGCGTTCATATTCATCATAGCCTAAATGTTCGTCAAGCTCAGCCTCCATCATCTCTTGAATCGTTCCGCTCAACAGGTCTTTTAATGCCTCTTGAATATCTTCTGCGCTCTTGATGTTATACTCCTGAATCAATCCCACTATGATATTCTTTTTCCCTTCACTCATTCTTTCTCGTCTGCGTCTTGCCAAAAAAAATTCCTCCTATGATATTTTTTATATTCTATCATAGAAGGATTCTTTTTTACAGACTTTTCTTCACACTCTCCACCCTTCTGAGTTTTGCACTTGCGTTTCTAAATCGCATGATACAAGCGGGTTTGCTGGGTTTATCCTTGTGCATCACCTCGCCCCGGCCTTGAAGTTATACACCGGGGTTAGTTTTTCGATTATTTCCGCCGTTGAGCTGATCTGTTCCGCAATCGTTTCAGAATCCTTGTACGCCATCGGGCATTCGTCCAGCGTATCGCGGCTGATACTTGTGGAATAGATGCCCTGCATTTCCTTTTTATACTGGGACAAAGTAAACGCATTGACCGTATCCGTTCTGTTAAATGCTCTGCCTGCTCCGTGTGGTGCAGAGCAATTCCAATCCGTATTGCCCTTACCTCTGCAAATCAAACAACCGTCACGCATATTCAGTGGAATCATCATCCTTTCCCCGTCCTGTGCCGAGATGGCGCCCTTACGGAGAATTTTGTTTTCCGCATCAATGTAATTGTGTACGGTCGAAAAACTTGTCAGCTGCGTGAATTTCATGCTTTTTATGATATCGGCTGCGATTGCCTGCCTGTTCAGTCTTGCAAAATTCCGGACGATATTCATATCGTGAAGATAATCGTCAAACAATTCTCCATCAAGATATGAAAATTCATACGGAACCTCATCCTTTGTGCGCGTATAGGCAAGCTCGCGGTAATAACGCTCCACCTCAACGCCGAGGTGACGGCTCCCGGAATGAATCACCAGGTAATATCCGCTGTCGGACTTGTCAAGCTCGATAAAATGATTTCCTCCGCCAAGCGTTCCGATTCCAAGCAAGGCTTTATCAACGCGGATATGCTTCGCACACCGGAGTTTTTCAAGTTCTGCCATCTCTGCAAAGCGGTGCGGTGTTTGCCGAATTTGCATCCCTGACGGAATTTTGTTTTGAATCACCTTATCAAGCTGCTGCAGATCCAGCCGTTTTGGTTTTACCAGGGCAACCTCCACGCCACAGCCGATGTCAGCACCCACTAAGCCGGGCGCAATCCGATCCGTCAATGTCATAGTTAATCCCACCGCGCAACCTTTTCCGGGATGCACATCCGGCATGACTCTTATCTTGCTGCCCTCGCCAATAACACTGTTGCATAAAGCCTTTATCAATCCCTCCGAATTACTGTCCAGTGCCCCGGAATAAACAATCGCCTCTGCAAAATTTCCTTTTATTTTAATCATACATTTCCCTTTCTACCCAACCTTACCAACCTTATTTCCCATTATAATAACACACATAGACAGAGAATATCCACTCCAAAAATTTTACGCTTTACAAGAGGACAGTACATTCCTATCATAGAATCCGAGCTCCGGCTCATCAATCTTGGGATTTTTACAATCGTACCAAAAGTAAATATAATCATTAAGAAAATTATCTTTAAGCCTATCTTCAAGCGGCAGATCAAGCATTTCCTTTAAATCAATAAACAGCTCCATAAACGCGTACCAGCCGCCCGTAAAAAAACCGGTGTCATATTTCATTGCAAACGAAAATAAATCCATTCTTTTATAGTAACGCTCTGTCTTTTCGTACTTGTCACGTGCGGCACAACCGGCCTCATACACCGTGTCAACATCGACTTTCATAACCTCTTTAACTCCGCGCGCATATTTGAGGGATTGCCTGATTTCCTTCCAGGCAGAAATCGGCAGTTGCCCGGCATGATGCAGAAACACCATATCCGCTTGAGTCTTTTTATCCTCTTCATGAAAATAATCATAATCAGGATGATAATAAATTTCTGCCAGTGGCTTTTTTAACGGAAAATATACGATGGCATCGGGATTCTCCATCATAACAAGCGCCGACATCAAAATTGCGTTTAGTCCCTTGCGGTCAGCGTCAAAAATTTCTTCCCGATTATTGACAATCCTTCCGGTTCTCTCCGGTATGACAACCGTATAGCTTTTGTTTTTT
>CAVGTH010000180.1:0-2147 GCA_963632045.1 Roseburia faecis
GATTTGGATTTGGTGGACGGCGGCTCGATGAACGAAGGCAGCGTTTCAACCAGGCTCGGCCTGCGCGGCATTCCCAAGGCGGCCGAAAGCGCTGCGGTAAGCCGTGACGTGCTGATTGCGGAACAGGTGGGCGGCAGACTGCACGTTTGCCATGTCAGCACAAAAAATTCCATTGATGCGATTCGCGCCGCAAAAGCGCGGGGCGCACAGATCACGGCCGAGACCGCACCGCACTATTTCAGTCTGACGGACGAGGCGTGCGAAGGGTTTTGCACCAATGCCAAGATGAATCCGCCGCTGCGCGACCGCGCGGATGTGGAGGCGGTGATCGCAGGATTAAAGGACGGCACGATTGACGCGATTGCGACCGACCATGCGCCGCATCACCGTGACGAAAAAGAGGTAGAGTTTGATAAGGCTTGTAACGGCATTGTCGGGCTTGAGACCTCGCTCGGCGTGGGAATTACCTATCTTGTGCGCACCGGTGCGCTGACACTGCCGCAGCTGATCGAGAAGATGAGCGCGGCGCCGGCAAAGATCATTGGCGCTGACCGTGGTACGCTTGGCGTCGGCAAGGCGGCGGATGTTGTGGTGTTTTGCCCGGACGAGTCCTATGTGGTGGACGCGGCATCGTTTGCGTCCAAGGGTAAGAATACGCCCTATGACAAAAAAACACTGTGGGGCAAGGTAAAACTGACGGTTTGCGGCGGAAAGACTGTATACCGCGATACGGATTGTTAATATCAGGTTAAGATTGACGGCAGATAGAACAGGAGGACATCATTTTGATCGATACATTGATAAATAAAATTATAGAAAAGAAAAATCCTACCGTTGCAGGATTGGATCCCAAGCTGGATTACGTGCCGGAGGATATGAAAAAGGCGGCCTTTTTGGAATACGGTGAGAATTTCACCGGTGCGGCGCAGGCAATTTTGCAATTTAACAAAACCCTGATTGACGCCCTTTGCGATATTGTCCCGGCCGTGAAGCCGCAATGCGCTTATTATGAAATGTACGGGGTTGAAGGAATGCGCTGCCTTTATGAGACCATACGCTATGCGCAGAAAAACGGGATGTATGTGATTTTGGACGCCAAGCGCGGCGACATCGGCGCAACCTCGGAGGCATACGCCAGGGCGTACCTTGGAGAGACAAAAATCGGCGGCAGCAGCGCTGCGGCGTTTGATGCGGATTGTCTGACGGTAAATCCGTACCTCGGCACGGACGGTATCGAACCCTTTGTCCGGCAGTGCAGCGAACACCAAAAAGGGATTTTCGTTTTGGTGAAAACCTCGAACCAATCCTCCGGCGAACTGCAGGATTTAAAATCCGGCGGACGGTATATCTATGAACATATGGCGGATCTGGTAAAGCGGTGGGGCGCGGATCTGATCGGCACCCACGGTTACAGCAGCGTCGGCGCCGTGGTGGGTGCGACCTATCCGGAACAGGCCGAAATGCTGCGCAAAATCATGCCGCATACTTATTTTCTGGTTCCCGGTTACGGTGCGCAGGGCGGCAAAGCGGAGGACGTGGCAAAAAGCTTTAACCGTGACGGCTTGGGTGCGATTGTGAATGCCTCGCGTTCGATTATGTGCGCGTATCAAAAGCAGGGAGGAACCCTGGCAGACGCCGCACGCAAAGAGGCGATGCGTATGCGTGATGATATTATGGGCGCGGTAGGAGGAAACTAAGATGATCTGTGAAGTGGTAAAAAAGCAGTGGCTGACGCAGTCTGTCTGCGATATGACGGTATTGTGTCCCGAAATGGCAAAAAACGCCGTTCCCGGTCAGTTTTTGCATATCCTGTGCGGCAGTGACAGTTATCTGCGCCGGCCGATCAGTATTTGTGATGTGATCGGCAACCGGCTATTGCGTTTTATCTTTTCCGTAAAGGGAAAGGGGACAAAGGCGATATCGATGAAAAATCCGGGAGAATTCCTTGATATTTTGGGGCCGCTCGGACACGGATTTTCGATTTCCGCCCCGGCGGAGCATCCGCCTTTGCTGATCGGCGGCGGCATCGGCGTTTTTCCGCTTTTGTATCTGGCAAAAAAGCTGGACGGCAAGGCGAGCGCCGTACTGGGATTTCAAAATAAAGGGGCGGTGCTTTTGACGGACGAGTTTTCCAGGGTCTGTCAGAA
>CAVGTH010000181.1:0-2142 GCA_963632045.1 Roseburia faecis
AATAGCCTTCAAGGGTTATTCCCTATTTTTTTGCCAATTATTATTTTACACTAATCTGCTTTCTCTCTTTAAAATACACGCTGTGTTTTTTAGTCTTTTTGGAAGTTTCCGGCCGCAAACCAGCTTTCGATTTCCTTTTCAAACGGAAAATTCCTCACGTATCTACTTTTCTTGCGATAATGCACCGACTACCTTATGCGGAAGATAGCATTCCTCCAGTGACGCGATATCTTCCTTGGTGAGCGTAACGTCCAGCGCGCCTGCCGCGTCATCAAAGTAGCGTTCCTTGGTCGCACCGATAATCGGTGACGCAACGCCCTTGGCAAACTCCCACGCAAGGGCAATCTGGGTCATGGTTTTGCCGTACTTATCCGCAAGTTCCTTGACGCGCATCACGATTTTATGATCCGCGTCCTCGTTATCATCATACTTTCCGGCCGCCATATAATCCGTCTTGCTGCGCTTGGTGTCCGCGTGCCAATCGGTGCGGCAAAGTCTGCCGGCCGCAAGCGGACTGTACGGCGTCAACGCAACATCCATTTGCTTGCAAAGCGGAATCAGTTCCCGTTCGTCCTCGCGGTAAATCAGATTATAGTGATTTTGCATCGAGACAAACGGCGTTAAGTGATGATCCCGTGCGGCAAGCTGCATATTATAAAACTGATACCCGTACATCGCCGAGGCGCCGAGCGCGCGCACCTTGCCGCACCGAACCAATGCGTCCAGCGCCTCCATCGTCTCCTCAATCGGCGTGCCGTAATCAAACCGATGAATGATATATAAATCCAGATAATCCGTCCCAAGCCGCTTTAAGGTTCCGTCAATTTCACGGTTGATTGCCGCTTTGGACAAATGCCCGTCATTAAAATACACCTTGGACGCAAGAACCACCTTGTCGCGCGTCACATTGTTTTTAATGGCATGACCCAGATATTCCTCACTGGTGCCGTGCGAGTAGGTGTTTGCGGTATCAAAAAAATTGATACCCAGGCTCAGTGCGTGGCAAACCATCTTTTCGGTTTCTTCTTTGCTTAGCGTCCATTCATGAAAATCCGCGGACGGCTTTCCAAAACTCATGCAGCCCACGCACAGTTTGGATACCTTAAGGTCAGAATTTCCGAGTTTTACATATTCCATCATGCATTGCCTCCTTTAATCCTTCCATACTTCTTTGGCAAGACGAAATACCGCCCACGCCTTCGGCCAGCCAGCATAAAATGCCACATGCGTCACGATCGCCGCGATCTCCTCGCGCGACACGCCGCTATCCTTTGCGTTTTGCAGATGATAGGTAAGCGATGAATCGCAAATACCCTGCGCCATAAGCGCAACCACCGTGATGATGCACCGGGTCTTTTTGTCAATATCCTGATTGTTCCAGTTCTCCCCAAAGAGAATATCGTCATTAAAGTGCGCAAAATCCGGTGCAAATTCGCCCAGTGCGTCTCTTCCTGCCGTCTGTGTGATCTTTTCCATATCATAAAACCCCTTTCGTTCCGTAAAACCATGCGTCTGCCTGAGGTTTGATCCTTACAGGCAGTTTGAATTCGTCGGTTAAAATTGTGCTGCCCATGCCGCAAGGTCTTTTTCGGACATTCCGTTTAGCACCTTTCCCTGCTCCACCTTGGCGTCCTTGCAGACCTTTTGTAAAACATCTGCGGTTTTTCCCATGCCGCTGCCGCCGGTTTTGCCTGAAAAATCATAGCTTTCCAAAAAATTATCGATAATGGTCGGCGCAACGTACCACCAGATAGGAAACCCTACAAATACCGTATCATACGCGTCCATATCCGATACCATCTCTGCAATTTCCGGACGGGAATCCGGGTTCTTCATCTCAACGCTGCTGCGGCTCTCGGCGTTACGCCAGTCAAGGTCTGCATCCGTGTATAAAACCTTTGGCTTGATTTCAAACAAGTCCGCACCTGCCGCCTTTGCCACTCTCTCCGCATACTTTTTGGTAACTCCGCTTGCCGAAAAATACGCAACCAACTTTTTACTCATTGTTTGTTCCTCCGTTTCTGATTTTATATTTTAAATAATCAATATTTTCGATTTGTTTTTCTCTGCGATGAATTTCATCCAGCGCACTGTGCCGCTTTTTTTCAAGCAGCGCCATGCACGTATCGCATTCCCGGTGAT
>CAVGTH010000182.1:0-2139 GCA_963632045.1 Roseburia faecis
ATATAATAAGGCCCCATATCAAACAGTGGGCCGCCGCCCTTTTGGTAATAGAAATCGGGAGACGGGTGCCATGATTCGTGACCCGGACAGAGCATAAACGCCGCCGCACCTACGATATCGCCGATGAGACCGTAATCAATGATGCTGCGTGCGGTGTGGATCCCGGCGCCCATAAATGTGTCGGGGGCGCAGCCGAGCAATACGCCTTCTTTGCGCGCCAGCGCCACCAGCTCCTTGCCTTCCTCATACGCGGCGGAAAGCGGTTTTTCGACATAGGTATTCTTTTTTGCCAAAATGGCTTTTTTGCAGATTTCATAATGCGAGGACGGCGTCGTAAGGTTTAAGACGATATCCACGTTCTCGTCCGTTAAAATCTCCGGAAGAGACATCACCCTTGTGTGATATTGTTCCGCTTTTTCTTGGGCTTTTGCGCTGTCTAAATCACAGACCGCATAGACAGAGACGTTTTCGAAAACGGTTGTCAGGTTTTTCAAATAGATATTGCTGATATTTCCGCAGCCGATTACTGCAACGTTCTTTTTCATCATACTTGCTCCTTTCGCGTTGCCCAGAGGAATCCGCGTTTCATAATTGTTTTTACCTGCGGAATTGCAAAATCCTGATCGGTGTGCCCGATCGAAAAATAAAAGACATTGCCCTTGCCCCATTTTTTTGTAAAGATTACCGGCATCAGGGTTGCTCCGTTTAAAACATGTTCTCCGTGTGCGACCGGGAATGTCGTGGTTGCCCAAACCATAACGGCAGGGTCAACGTGCATGTAATACTGTTCGCCATGGTATTCAAAATCAGACAGTCCTTCCGTAAACGGATTGCCGTACTTTAGATTGACCCGATATACTGCCTCGCTGTTGCCCGGATGCGCCACCCATTGTGCACCCGTCATAAACTGCCATGTCGTGTCGCCTCGAAAGGCATCGCACATGCCGCCGTGACAACCTGCGAGCCCGGCGCCGCTGCTGACCGCCCTGGATATATTTGCGGACTGCTTATCCGTTATGCTGCCCATGGTCCATACCGGGACAAACAAGTCAATATCTGCAATATTTTCGTAATTGTCCAGTATGGATAATTGATCGCTCATCGTGACATGGTATCCCTCTTCTTTTAGCATGTTTTCAAAGACCGACGCGGTTTGGCGCGGCGTATGACCCTCCCATCCGCCGTAAAAGATCAGTGCTTTTTTCATTTTTTCTCCTCCTGTCTTTTTTTATTCAGTTTACACCGGCCGGGGTGCTTTTTCAACGGAAAAGAGGTTGAAAAACCAGTCAAAATTTGATATACTTGCAAATAGAGATGAGAAAGGGGGGAATCCCGTGCTATTTGAATATAAAATGAATGACATCGATGTGTTTCGGTGCCTTAGTTTTGATTTTCCGTATCATTTACATAATCATGTTGAAATATTGGTTTGCACGGACGGTGCGCTGGATGTGACTTGTAATGACAGAAAAAGGACGCTGTACCGGGGAGATCTCATGATTGCCTTTCCGGGAGATGTGCATTCGTATCATAAGACGGAATATGGAAAAGGGATTATTATCATTTTTAAGCCGGATATATCGGGATTGGTATCGGATAGCATCATGCATTGCGTGTACGAAAATTTTGTGACAAACCGTGAAACGATTGCTTTGGCGGAAAACTTATTAAAAAATTCCGCGGAGAATTTTATGGTGTCATACGGATATTTGCATGCTATCATCGGCATGATCCTGAAAAAGGCGGAAGAGACTGAAAAAAATCAGCACATGGATACCTTTCATGCCATTGTCGAATACGTTGCGTTTCACTATACCGAGCCGATATCGCTGAAAAGTATTGCGCAGCATTTGGGGATTAGTCAAAGTTATGTGTCCCGGCTCTTCTCAGAAAAGGTGGATGGCGGCTTTAAGCAGTATTTGAACCTTTTGCGTATCGAAAAAGCAAAGACGCTTCTAAATACAACCGATCTTTCGATTTGTGAGATTATGTATGAATCGGGTTTTTCGGATCAATGCACCTTTAACAGAGTGTTTTTACAGAGGGAAAATTGCAGCCCCAGAACATATCGAAAGCAGAAGATAGGGCGCAGGAAATTTGAAGGGAGCTGTCCTTAGTACGAGAGGACCGGGATGGACG
>CAVGTH010000183.1:0-2132 GCA_963632045.1 Roseburia faecis
CTGCTGAGCGTGTCAACAATGTTCTGCGCAACCTGGAACATCTCATCCTTTGCCGTCTCCGGCTTAAATTCTTTAATCACAACACTGTCGTGATCGTCAATCCGAATGACAAAGTCACGGTTCCGATCCGGAAAGAGATTCTTTAAAATATCCATAGCCGCGTTTTCGCTGCTCTTTTGCACCCGAACCAGGTATACGACGCGGCAGGCCTCTACCGTAAGGTGCAGCTCTCTGGTGCGGTAAAGCACATCGCCCGGCAGAATGTTATCCACAATAATGTTTTTCACAAAGCTGTTGCGGTCGTATTTTTCATCATAATACTGCTTAATCGTAAGGAAATGGATCCCCAAAAAGCTGCACGCATTTGCGGCAACATCATCCTCGCCCTCGCAGAAGACGGCATACTCATTTTTATTAAACGTCTCAATCTTCTTATAGCTATATCCGCCCACGCGCTTGATATCGCCGGTGCCGTCAAACACGGTAAAGATATTATCCACCACCGTGTCGATCCGGCTCTCATTGCTGCATGCAATAATCGTCTCGGTATCATCGATGACTCCCACCACACGCTTTACGTCCTTTTTTAACTGCGTCAAGGTATTTTGAAACAGTCGGTTTTGCATTGTACGCCACCCCCACAAAATATCACAATTCCATTAAATTCTTCTTCACTGTCTTCTATTATAACTGTTCTTTTTCAAAATTGCAAGCCGTTTGTCGAAAATTTACAAAAAAGACACAAAGCGTTGACACTCTGCTCCTGTTAGGTGTATACTAAGGTAGGCCTAAAGTATTGGAATATTTTGTGCCCAACAGTTTTTGAAAATTGTGCAGGAGGTCATCTTCAATGAAATACGTTGTTGTACTTATGGACGGCGCCGCCGACACCCCGGTGCCGGAACTTGGCGGCAAAACACCGCTGGAGGCGGCAAACAAGCCGCACATTGACGCGCTGGCATCGCAGGGCGAACTTGGCATGGTTACCACCGTTCCGAAAAACCTGCCCCCCGGCAGCGACGTTGCCAACTTATCCGTTTTCGGCTACGATCCGCAAAAGTATTATACCGGCCGTTCTCCGCTGGAGGCCGTTTCCATGGGCGTACCGCTAGCCCTGACCGACACCACCTTTCGGGCAAATCTGGTTACCCTCTCGGACGACGCACGCTATGAGGACAAGACCATGGTGGATTACAGCTCGGATGAAGTCTCTACCGAAGAGGCGCATCAGTTAATCAATGCCTTAAATGACGCATTAAAGACGGAGGATTATGAATTTTTCGGCGGTATCAGCTACCGCCATCTTATGGTGTGGCACCACCGCGAAAACAACTTTACGCTGACGCCGCCGCATGACATCTCCGATCGTGTGATCGGAGAATATCTGCCAAAGGACGAAACCCTGCTTGGTCTGATGAAAAAAAGTTATGACATCTTAAAGGATCACCCCGTCAACCAAAAGCGCATTCAAAACGGTTTGCATCCTGCAAACTCGCTCTGGATCTGGGGCAACGGCACAAAGCCGAACCTTGATACCTATCAGGCACGGTTCGGCATCCGCGGCGCAGTAATTTCTGCCGTGGATCTGGTAAAAGGCATCGGCCGCTGCGCCGATCTTGCGGTGCTTGACATACCGGGTGCAACCGGAACGGTACATACTAACTTTGACGGCAAGGCAAACACCGCCATTGACGCATTAAAGGACGGTGCGGACTTTGTCTATGTCCACTTAGAGGGCGCGGACGAGGCCGGACACCGTCACGAGATTGACAATAAAGTAAAATCCATCGAGCTGATCGATCAAAAAATCGTGGCGCCGCTTTTATCCTATCTGGAGAGCACCGGCGAGGACTTTCATATGCTTGTCATGCCGGATCATCCGACGCCGCTTGCAATCCGCACTCATACTTCGGATCCGATTCCTTATATCCTGTTTAAGAGTGAGGATAAAAAATGCGAAAACCGCATTTACAGTGAGGCGTCCGCAAAGGCAACCGGCATATATCAGCCGTTTGGACATCTGCTGATGGAGGCGCTTTTAAAATAGTTTGCATTATTTTAGGAAAAAAGAAAAATATGTAGGTTTGTCAATGATATGTTACACTTTTTAAAAAATTTCGCCATCTGCAAGG
>CAVGTH010000184.1:0-2126 GCA_963632045.1 Roseburia faecis
TAAATACAATAAGTTTCCTATGCGCCCGCTGAATTGGAAATCCCCTGCTGATTATGTTCAGTCTTTTCTTAATGATGGCGAAATTTTTTAGAAATTGTGTAACACATCATTGACAAACCTACAAGATTCCGATCCGTTCCGGTGCCGGTTGCGTCCGGCGCCTTGTGGAAACAATAAACCAAAATATTCCATAATTGCGCCGATTAGGGCGGTTTTGGATTGTAAATACCGGTTTCCGTGCGCCTAAATCTCGTTCAAAGTTGCCGCGGTGCGCACTTTGCTCTGCCAGCAGAGCGCGCCCTCTTCAATTTGAATCTGCGCATTGGTAAGGTCAATCATCTTCTTGCAAAAGCCTTCGGCCTCGCGCAGCGGAATATAAACCGGCAGAGAGACCGCGTCGGTATAGACCGGCTCGGTGCGGATCAGGTTGTCCCACTTTGCAAGCAGGTTTTGCAGCTTGCCGAGGAGGGGATAGGCACAGTGCAGCGTCAGGGTGCGGCAAAGGATTTGGTCTGCGATGCCGGCTTTTTCAATGCCAAGCTTGGCCGCCTTGGAATAGGCGTGTACCAGTCCTCCCGTGCCGAGTAAAATGCCGCCAAAGTATCGGGTTACCACGACGATTACGTTGCTCAGCCCCTCCCGTTTTAAAATGTCTAATACGGGCAATCCGGCAGTGCCGCCGGGTTCGCCGTCGTCGCTATATCGCATCAGCTGGTTTTCTTCCAGGCAGTATGCGTAAACGTTATGCGTGGCGTCCCAGTATTCTTGTTTGCATTGGTTTAAAAATGCCAGTGCGTCGGCCTCGTGTTCCGCCGGGCGCACATGGGCGATAAAACGGGAGCGTTTTTCAATCAATTCCGCATCGGCCGCGCCGGCAACGGTGGTATAAAATTCTTTCATCCGTATCATTCCCCTTTTGCTTCTAACCGTCCAAGCTTTATTATATACGGATTTTATCCATAAAGCAACCCTGTTTTTAGCAATGTGGGTTCATATCGTCGCTTTATGAAATATGTTCCTTGATAAGCCGTATGCTGACAGGACAAGCAGAGGAGCCAGACTGCGAACTTGACAGATCACATGGACTGTGATATATTTTGGTAAAACTGTCGTGTGAATGGATGGGGAGGCGCCGGAGAAAATGCTTGGTATTTATGATGTGGTGATCCTGCTTGCCGGAATGATGTGGGGCGTTTTGGGGATTTTTGTAAACCGATTGACCGGCATGGGCTTTTCATCGGTTCAGGTCGCGGGGCTGCGGTGGATTTCCTCCGCTTGCATTGTTTTTGCGCTTGTCTTTGTTACTGATAAGGATAAACTCAGAATCTGCCTGCGGGATATTTGGATTTTTGCCTTAATCGGAGTAGGAAGTTCTCTTGCGATGTCTATGTTTTATTTTTTGAGTATGAATTTGACGTCGGTTGCGGTATCGGATGTACTCTTGTATACATCGCCGGTTTGGGTGCTTATTTTTTCCGTGATTTTTTTTCATGAGCGGATTACAATAAAAAAGATATGCTGTATTTTGTTTGCTGTTTGCGGATGCGCACTGGTATGCGGCATATTGGAGCAAAGCGGCGGACGGTGGAGCGCAAAAGGGATTGCCTTCGGCGTATGTTCGGGAATCGCGTATTCCTTGTACAGTATCATGGGCAAGATTGTTTTAAAAAGTATGACAGAATGACATTGCTCGTATATAATGTCCTTTTTGCGGCACTGGGCGCTCTGTTCATTGTGGATATTCCGCAGACGGCCACGTTGATTCAAAATAATGTTTATTCGCTGGTTTTTATTTTATTGCTTGCAACGGTTGGAACTTTGTTTCCGTTCTTTTTGTATACGGTGGGATTAAAGAAAACAGTGGCATCCAAGGCGGCTGTGATTTGCTGTATCGAGCCGGTCATGGCGGCAGCGGTCAGCGCTCTGGTTTTAAAGGAGCCGCTTGGTATCTTGCAGATGATCGGCATCGGTTTGATTATCGGATCGATTGTGCTGCTGCAAATTAAGGATGAAAAGCGGAAAATCGGCGAACAAAATTCAGATGAATAGGTAATAAGAAAAAAACGACAAGCACGATTCGTGCTCGTCGTTTTTTTTGAACAATGTGAACCTTTTAGATATAAGAC
>CAVGTH010000185.1:0-2121 GCA_963632045.1 Roseburia faecis
CGGCGATTAGATCAAAATGAAATTTTTCGCAAAATAGGGTTTATCGACACGCTCAGGCAATCCTGACGGATTGCCGAGTATTTAATGCGGCGAAAGCGGAAATCCGTTTTAAAAGCGGAGCCTGGATGTTTCCCTTTCGGATATGATGATGGAGTGAATAGAATGGATCGTATCAATCTACTGAAAAAACTGACCGCAGCGCCCGGTCTGAGCGCGGCCGAGTCGGGCATCGCCGCGGTTTTGCAAAACGAGTTGGATCGTCTTGGCCTAAAGGCGTACATCGATTCGTTCGGCAACGTCCACGCCATGATGCCGTCCGCGCATCCAAACGCAAAAACGCTTTTGCTGGAGGCGCACATGGATCAGATCGGCTTTATGGTGTCCTCGGTGACGGAGGAGGGGCTGATCCGGTTTGACAACCTGGGCGGCGTTGATGAACGAATTCTTCCGGGGATGGAGGTTGAAATTTTGTCCGCGCCGCCGATTTACGGCGTGATCGGCGCACTGCCGGCGCGCGGCGAAAAAGAGAAAAAGAACCCGAAACTTTCTGAATACGCGATCGACACCGGACTTTGCGCCAAAGAGGCAAAGGACAGGATCCGTCCCGGCTGCTGGGTGCGGATGCTGCACAGTATGACGCCGCTGCAAAGCGGACGGTATTCCGATGCGGCGATGGATAACCGCGCCGGCGTTACGGCGATTTTAGAATGCCTGGAGAGTCTTCGGGGCGCGCGCCTGCCCTATCACATCGCGGTGCTGTTTTCCACCCAGGAGGAGCTGGGGCTGCACGGCGCCTATACCGGGGTGATTCCCGGATCGGTTGACGCCGCGATTGCGGTAGATGTGACGCACGGAACCACACCCGATACCAAGGATGAGGTCGGCGTCTTTCCGCTTGGCAGCGGCGCCGTGATATGCCGGGGGCCGAACCTTCATTATGACTATACCAGGCAGCTGCTTGCCTTAGCGAAGCGCTGCGGCATTCCGCACGCCATCGAGGTGGCGTCCGGCGGCAGCGGAACGACCGCCTGGGCGATCCAGACCATCGGCGGCGGAATCCCCGTGATGCTGGTTTCGATTCCGCTGCGCTATATGCACACCAATGTCGAAACCCTGGATCAGGCGGACATGGGGGCGGTGGCTGCGCTGCTTGCGGCCGCGGCGAGAGGAGGAATCGAGCTTGCTTAATCAACTGATGGAGGCGTACGGCATCGCCGGACGGGAAGATGCGGTGCGCAGCGTGATTACTAAGGCGCTAAAGCAAAGCGCCATCGGGTATTACACCGATAAGATGGGAAATCTGCATGCGGTGAGAGACGGCGCAGGGAAACGGTATTTCCTTGCCGCTTATATGGACGAGCCGGGGATTATCGTCACCAAGATCACCGGGGACGGTTATTTAAAATTTGACACAGTCGGCAGAATCGACCCGGCGTTTTTGGTATCAAAGCGCGTGATTATCGGGGGATGCTGCGGCATCATCTCGCTTAAGGCGATTCACCTTGCAACCAAGGCGGAGCGGGAAACGCCGGTGCGCACCGATCAGCTTTATATTGATATCGGCGCCGCATCCGCCGCGGAGGCGGCAGAGTGCGTTGAGATCGGCGACTATGGCGTCCTTGACAGCAGCTATCGAGCCATGGCGCACGATTTTGTCAAGGGCAGAGCCCTTGACGGAAGGATGGGCTGTTTTGCGATATTAGAGGTGCTCAAAGAAACGAACGTCCCGATCCATGCCGTGTTTGCAGTGCAGCGTGAGATCGGCTGCCGCGGTATGACGGCGGCGGTGTGGCAGAGCGCGGCGGAAGTCAGCATCGTTTTAGACGGCATCGCCGACCAAAGCCCGGACGGCAAAAAGAATACGCCAAAGGCCGGAGACGGCGTCGTGCTGATCCGGCGGACGGGGAGCGGAAGCATGGATGCTTCTTTATGGAGCCGTGCCGCAAGTTATGCTAAAGAACACGGCGTGCCGGTGCAGTACGGCAATTTGAAAGAAAGAGGACAGGAGGGCGCGCTGATGCAAAACGGCGGCGGTCACCGCTGCCTGTGCCTGGCCGTCCCGGTTCGTTATATGCGCTCTTGCGCACAGGTCGCAAGCCTTAAGGACATGCGGTCGATGAT
>CAVGTH010000186.1:0-2026 GCA_963632045.1 Roseburia faecis
ATGACGTGTCGATGCCTTTTCGGTGTTTTGTAACAATTCTATTTCGTCTACCCTTTTTCATGGCGCGCATTTTGAAGGATCAAATGATGCATCTTTCGCATTTGGCGCTCTGAAATAATGTGATTTTCATACAGATACTGATTAAAATAGTTCATCCAGATTTCACCGGCAATCCGGTTTTTTCGTTTTTGTGCTTCCGTAAAAACCTCCAAAATGACACCCCTTCCTTTGTGATATTATGAACCTAATTTTTCATAAATATAATATATCATTCAAATTTATCCCAATTTCAGTTGAATCCCCTCATAGCCGCGCTCATTGGCCGTCCGATAGGGTTTTAATCCGACAACATTCTGGGATTTAAAGAACCTGTTTTTATGTACTGCGGTATAATGACATCTCTGGCAAAAATCGAGATACGCACCGTAAAGCTCCGCAGACGGCACACGATCCTCTGCCTGATCGGTTCTTATCACCAATGTCTCAAAAAAGTTTGCCAAAGAATTTTCGCGCTGCATATAAATGTTTTTAATTTCTTCGGATTCATACGGCGAAACCAGTCCGCGTCTTAAATATTGATTTGCCCCCTCAATCAGCCACGCAAGAATCTCATTTTTTGCGCATTCGCTTTGCAGCAAATCCGGCAAACTGACATTCTTATTTTCTTCCGTGTATCTTTGCTTAAACGGAATGATCTCCATGCGGCGAAATATCGCGTGCGCCGATTCGAGTCCTCCGGTTTCTATTTCCGGCAGGTGATTGGTATCAATGAAGATCACGGATTCATTTTTAAATTCCACCGTATTATGATACAACTTTCTGCCGCTGAGTTTACCGCCTCCGATCATCTTTTTAAATTGTGCCTCCACGATTTTGTCATTACGCTTCAGTTCCGACGCAAAGGCCATCCTCTTCCCTTTCAGCTGAACGATCGCCGGACTGGCCTCGTTCGCACCGCCGCGATCCTCGGCCGTAATCATCTTCTTTGACATCGTCGTGCAGTATTCCGCCCCCAAAACATTGCTGATTGCCTCAATCAATGTCGTTTTGCCGTTTGCACCGTTTCCGATCAATACAAAACACTTTTGCTCTTTGGGATGACCGATCACCGCATATCCAAACGCACGCTGAATATAATCGATCATATCCCGATCATGAGACATGACGTCATCGATAAAATCACGAAAGATGCGCGGTTGTTTCGTACCATCGATGTACTCCGCATCTACCATTCTGGTGATGTACAAGTTTTTATAGTTCCCATGCGGCATAACGGTACGGCTTAAAAAGTTGTATATCCCATTCTTTGCACATAGCAATCCGCTGTCTTGATTTAGTTTTTCCTCGTTCACATAAATCTTTGCATTGATGATCTGAATGATATCATCAATCTTTTTGTTATCACACAGCTTTCTTGCATAGTCTATATCCACATCGGTTTCTTTGGTGCGAACGTATACAAACCGCTTCTGCAAAATTGCCACAATCCTCTTCTTAAACTCCAGAACCGGCATCTTCTCCCAAATACGCTGATTCTATTGATAATAGCATTTTTGTTCCGCAACATAGATATACGATCCGTCCAGTATCCTGCAAATATTGTCCGCCGTGTCCGCATCATTGCAATCTTTCTCGGAGAACACCCTGCCCTCCATCGGCGTAAATACAGGCACCGGCGCTTGAAACTGATTTGCTGCAAAAGCGTTTTGCTGTCCGCCCGAAACCATTCCCGATCCCCAATTGGGGATCGGAGCGGGACACTGCATCTGATTTTGGACAGGAATCATGGAATTTACCTGTTCGGTATTATCAGAAAAAATCTTTTCCGATTTCTCCGCCTTGCTCAGCACGTCAAAATAACATCTCGCTTCATCACCATAGAGCTCCGTATAAAAATCAACTTCGTATTCTTCGGGAATTACGGCACCATTCAGTTTGCCAATCGGCATATCCGGTATTGTCGTCAACGGACAGTTCCATCGAAGCTCCTGATCCATCCACGGCTTTGGATACAGCTTTCGAAGCC